>JACNHV010000203.1 GCA_014383445.1 Candidatus Desulfobacula maris
CTCGAAGCGTTTTTGTCTTTTCAGGGAAAGGATCTTGGGGACTAGTTTTAATTTTTTCAGAAAAATCAACATATTTGTGATCTGTATTTTGTTCACAACCCGAGACCAGGAGAACAGATAAAAAAAAGATGAACAATATTAATTTATTTTTAGATTTATTTAACATTTATAATACGCCTTTAATTTTGGGCATTAAATAGTGCCCGAAAAAAAATCAGGTTTTCGATCCGACACTAAATAACATAAAAATAAAATGCAACCCATATGTTATCTTTTCGTTTATAATTGTTTTATTTTCAAAGAAAACCTTTCCATTAAAAATTAATAAAACAGCGTTTTTATCGGAAGGACTATATTATTTTTCCGATAATTGTTTTAAAAACGCATAGTGTTACCGGACACTACGAGTTATTGTCCGGATTTCGGATGATCGTAACACATTGAAAAAACAAAGTCTTCTCTTTTTATTTGTATAATCGTCCGATTTTCGAACATACGACACTCCTTAAAACAAAAGCCTGTGCACGCAAATGCGCTTAAAACTTGTGCGACAGATTAATGTACATCATAGTATAAATCTTGTGATAACCCCTTTAACAGCAAGTGGTTCAGAACATTTCCATTCCTTAGTTTGTCTAAATAAACCCTCCTGAAGATTTGATTTTTTTTAATATGGCATACAAGTTGCTATCACATTGTGGTGGTAAGAGATCCCATTGGCATTTTTTGCTGGATAACGTGTTGACAAGAACTGGACTGGATTAATGGAAAAAAAAGTCATTCTGATAATAAAAAATCCAAAGGAGGCAAATCAATTAAGCTTGTTTCTATCTGAGAACCAATACCTTTCCAACACAATTGATGGGCTTGAGAGTTTGGATCAGTGTATTAATACGTTTTTCTGCAATATAGTTATCTTTGATTTCGATTCAATTTCCGTTGACAATCAAACTATTCGAAAATTAACCCTTCAATACCCCCAGATCTGTTTTTTGTGTATCTCAAAGGATCGATTTCACCCTGAACTCAAAGATGCCATTTGTTACCATATTTATGCCTGCCTGAATAAACCACTTGACTATGCTGAATTGTTGTATTGGCTCAGATGCATTGAAGACAATGAATCTGACAAAACACCCAATGCGGAAAAATATTAAGGAACCAAAAAAGATGTTAATAATTAAAACGGAGGTAAAATGGAAAAGAAAAAATCAAGGACCCTGATTTCCGACTTTCTGAGCAATACTGGATTATCAAGACGATCCTTTATTAAGACGACAGCAATAACAGGTGCTGCTGTTACTCTTGGAAGCGGAATGATGCCGAAAATGAAAGCGCTTGCTCAAGCGGCCGCTCCTTCATCAAACGGGATGGGCAAATGGATGCCGGCAACCTGTCAGGGATGTACATCCTGGTGTTCCGTACAGGTGTATATAATCGACGGACGGGCTGTAAAAGTCCGGGGGAATCCCCACTCAAAGGTGAATCTTGGAGCCAGTTGTCCCCGGGCACACCTGGGATTGCAGCAAATCTATGATCCTGACAGATTAAAGGTTCCCATGAAACGCACAAATCCCAAAAAAGGTCGCAATGAGGACCCTAAATTTGTTCCGATTTCATGGGACGAGGCCCTGGATACCATTGCCGACAAAATCATGGATTTGCGCAAAAATGATGAAACCCACAAATATATGCTCATGCGGGGAAGATACAGTTATATGAGAGATATTTTATATGACCGCATGACCAAAATCATTGGATCACCAAACAATATTTCACATAGTTCTTTATGCGCTGAAGCTGAAAAATTTGGTCCCTACTATACAGAAGGCTTCTGGGGCTACCGACAGTACGACGTAACCAATGCTAACTATATCCTGCTTTGGGGAGCTGACCCGCTGTCGGCCAACCGTCAGGTTTCCTATTACTCAAAAGTCTGGGGTGATGCCGTTGATCGGGCGACCATTGCCATTGTTGAACCACGCCTTTCGGCAACAGCAACCAAAGCAGATGAGTGGATGCCCATTAAACCGGGATATGATGGTGCCCTGGCAGTCGCCATTGCCCATGTTCTGCTGACAAAAGGGCTCTGGTACAAACCCTTTGTAGGCGATTTTGTTGACGGACAAAACCACTTTATTTTAGGACAGACGGTGGATGAAGAGAGCTTTGAGGAAATCCATACACATGGTATCGTAAAATGGTGGAACTCTGAACTAAAGGACAAAACACCGGAATGGGCAGCCAAGTTAACAGGGCTGGATGTGGATCAGATCGAGAGGGTGGCCACGGATTATGGAAACGCAGCACCCCATGCAATTTCATGGGTTGGCGGCGGACCTGTCATGCAGGTTCGGGGGGGCTACTCAAGTATGGCGACACATGCCTTGAACGGACTTGTGGGTGCAGTTGATAATAAAGGCGGTACCCAGCAAACCAACAAAGAATATACCAGTAAATTCCCAAAACCTGACGACTTTCTGGATGATATTGCCAAGAACGGGAAAAAACATGGAAAGATTGATCATCGTGGTAGATTACATTTTCCTTGTTTAAACAGTGGTAAATCCGGTGGTGGCGTAATTACCAATAATGCAGCTGAAGGAATACTGAATGAAGATCCCAATGAAATTAAAGTAGCCATAGCTTACATGAATAATTTTTCATTTTCCGCTCCCCAGTCGGAACGATGGGAGCGGGCCTTATCCAAAATACCATTTTTGGTCCACATGACCACAAATGCCTCGGAATTTTCCTGGTTTTCCGATATTATTCTGCCTGACACCCATCACATGTTTGAAAAGTGGGGATATGTAAAAGCCCATGCCAATGGCTATCGTCATGTGACCTTGATGCAGCCCATTGTTAAGCAAACCTATGATTACAAAACAGATGAAACGGAAATTCCCTGGCTTATTGCTGAAAAACTGGCAAAACGGGGCTTTGACAATCTGCTTAGCCATTTCAAAGAATACAAGGACCCTGAAACCGGAAAAGCACCGGAAAATGAAAAAGAGTTCGCCCTGTATTCGCTGAAACATGCAACCCAGAATCTTTGGGATCCTGCCAAATACAAGGGAGGAGACAAAATTAAAGGCTGGGAAGAGTTTATAAAGATAGGTGTTTGGAATTCAGATCCTTACCCCATACGGAAAAAATGGAGTAATATGAAAACCAAGACAAAAAAATTTGAGTTCTACAGCGAAACCCTGAAGGAAGCTCTTGGAAAACATGCTGAAAAACATGGTGTGACCATAGATGAAGTAATGAAAGCCACCAATTACCTTGCAAGGGGTGAAATGGCTTTTGTTCCCCATTTTGAAGAACCTTTTATACTGGGAGATGAAAAAGAGTATCCCTTTGTGCATGTGGATCACAAGTCGCGGTTGAACCGGGAAGGACGTTCAGCCAATTGTACCTGGTATTATGATTTCAAAGATATTGACCCTGGTGATGAAGCCTGGGATGATGTCGCCAAGATCAATCCCATTGATGCAAAACCTTTGGGTATTAAATCCGGAGATCCAATCAAATTAAGTTCTGTCACGGGCAGCCTGTCCTGTACTGCTAAACTCTGGGAAGGTGTACGTCCCGGCACTATTGCCAAATGTTTCGGACAAGGGCATTGGGCCTATGGGCAGCTGGCTTCCAAGGAATTTGGTAAGACGCCCCGTGGAGGGAGCAGCAATGATATTATTCCTGCCCAATATGAAGCCTTAAGTGGAGCCTCGGCTTACTATGGCCTAACACGGCTGAAGATTGAAAAAATATAAGGAGGTATAAAATGTCAAGATATGCAATGGTGATTGATCTGCAGCGCTGTGTCGGCTGTAGCTCTTGCAGTATTTCCTGTAGAACTGAAAATAATGTATCAGAAGGTATTTACTGGTCACACAAAAGAACCGAGACTGTGGGAACTTTTCCCAATGTTCGATTTCATTATCTCCCAACACTTTGCAATCATTGTGAAAATGCTCCCTGTGTAAGGGGTTGCCCCACTAATGCCATGCACAAACTCGACAACGGTATTACCATGCATGATTCCAAAAAATGCATTGGTTGCAGATATTGTATGATCAATTGCCCCTATGGCGTGATCCATTTTAACTGGAAAGATCCTCACTCATTCTGGAGAGGTAAAGAGGCAGTGCTGAAAGGAGGCACTTCATCTCCAGTGGAAGAAAATCGTGCAGTTGGTGGAAAAATAATGCCATATTATAACCCTGAAAGGGAAGAAACCTTTAGCGGTATCCGTCCTAAAGGGGTAGTAGAAAAATGTACTTTTTGTGATCATCGGGTCAAAAAAGGAAAATTGCCGCGGTGTGTTGAATCCTGTCCGGCAGATGCAAGAATATTTGGAGATCTTGATGACCCCAAAAGTGATGTAAACAAATTGATTGGAAAATTCAGGCCATTTCGACTGAAAGAATCTTTAGGAACCAAACCCAAGGTTTTTTATATCAGAGATTTTAGTTCTGCCAGTTATCCAAAAACCAAAGGAGGCATTTAAATGAAATTACGCATATGGATAGGATTACTTGGCCTAGGCATCCTGGCAGGTTTGATAACCACATTCAGGATACACACGGAAGGGTTTGTGGTTTATGCAAAAACAGATGTGCTGGCATGGACTCTGCCTTTGGCAACATATATCTTTTTTTCACTGACCAGCGCAGGGCTGGCATTTGTTTCCTCAATTCCCATTGTTTTAGGACTTAAACGGTTTGAGGTGATTGAAAAGCGTACCATATTCCTGGAATTTTCGGTTCTCATCGGTTCCTTTGTTTGTCTCATTCTCCACCTTGGATCACCCTTGAAGGTAATCTATTTCCTTCTTTCACCAAACCTGACCTCACCCTTGTGGTGGATAGGCACACTTTATACCATCTATTTTATTATAATTGTGACTGCGTTCTGGCAGAGACATACGGCCCGCACCAGTAGAACTCTCGGCATTCTTATCTTTCTGATTGCAATTGCCACTTCAACAACCCTTGGCTGGTTGATGGGGATGACGGATGCACGACCCCTTTTAAATCCGTCATTTTTAATCATGTATTTTCCGCTGACGGCGTTTGTATGTGGTATGGCTGCATTGCTTCTCTTCAGCCTGGCAACTGCCTATTTCTCAAATAAAGAGATAAGCCCGGAAAAGAACGACTTGTATAATGAACTTGCCAGGATAATGGGCATTACAGCCGGTCTTGTGTTGATTCTTTTTTTATGGCGCTCGATTATTGGAGGAGTTTCTTCAACTGCTTATGAGTATAGTACATTCAGGCATATGATCGGGTCTATATCTTATAATACAGAACTCTGGCTTGGCATGCTTCTGCCATGTGTTTTGATGCTTGCACGTTCGATACGCATCACTGGCTGGGGTAAAATTGTTGCCAGCGCCTCATTGCTTATCGGAATGTTAGCCGGCCGCATGGAGCTCATATTAAGCGGGTTGGTGCGACCTTTGGGCCAGATGGCTGAGGGGCGCCCGGAATTTGTCACTTATATGCCCTCACTTTCCGAGGTATATGTTGTATTGTTCGGTTTGTCAGTCATACTGCTTATTTACACAATTGGAGAGCGGTATCTAAAGCTGGAAGAACTGCCGGAATAACTATTAATTAAATCGGGCATTTAAATTGCCCAGATCAAGGCCTTTCCCCGGCAGATATGTCTCCCTGCCGGGGAAAAGGCACAACCATTAAATTTAATGAAAACATAATAGACTAAAAGACAAGCAATTTCGTTCAATTTATAAACTTTGCGGTCCTAAAAGGAGAACAATAGATGGATGTTGAAAAACTGCTCACCCAGGAATCAGCACGACAAGATGCATATAAAGGGCTGGCAGATTGTTACAAACTGCCCGGAGAAGAATTAATAAAAACACTTGAAAAGCTGGGAAAAGTTTTTGAAACACTGGAGTCTGAAGCAGGTTCCCATATTGCTCTTGTAAGCAAAAAAATCAAAGGGCCTGAAGAATTAGCTGATTTAAAAGTCGATTATAGCCAATTGTTTGTAGGACCATATTGCGTGCTGGCCCCACCCTATGGATCCGTTTATCTGGAAGACCAGCGAAGGGTCATGGGCGATTCAACCATGGATGTACAAAAAAGGTATGCCGATGCCGGTCTTACCATTGCGGAAATTTTCAAGGACAATCCTGACCACATTCAGGCAGAACTTGAATTCATGTATTTTTTGATTTTTAAAGAGATTGAAGCCATTCAGGAAGGATCCCATGAAGCCGTGTCCAGTTTTTTGCTTAAACAAAGGTCGTTTCTTCAAGACCACCTTTCTGTCTGGGTTAAAGATTTTGCACAAAAAATCGAGAAGCACGCTCAAACAATTTTTTACAAGGGTCTGGCCATGGCAACTCAAACTTTTATAAGTGAAGATTTTGCTGAAATAGCTGAACTTGAAATTTCAGAGCCAGCCCCGGCTGTAACCTCAGGATAAAAATAGCCTTATCTTCCTTGTGTATGGAGAATTGAATGATGAAACCGATGGAATGTTTGTTGGAAGAATCTGCAAAAGTACATGGTCACCTTTGTCCGGGACAGGTGGTCGGGGTGCGCATGGCAATATTGGGGTGCCGCCTCATCGGATTGGATGAACCAACCCAAAGGGACCAGATAAAAAAACTTATTGTTTACGTGGAAATGGATCGCTGTACGGCTGACGCGGTGTCCCATGTTACGGGTGTTAAGCTTGGCCGGCGCAGCCTGAAGTTCATGGATTATGGGATTATGGCAGCCACCTTTGTTAATCTGGAAACTGGTAAAGCATTCCGGGTGCTTTCAACAGAGGAATCAAGAGATCTTGCTCAAATATATGCTCCTGAGGTTGACAAGAAGTCTGTTCAGCAATTGGAGGCTTATAAACGGATGCCTGACAGTGTTCTTTTCCGGGTGCAGCAGGTCCAGGTCAACATCAACGAACTGGATCTTCCAGGCCCAACACGGCAAAAGGCTGAGTGCAGCCATTGCGGTCAGGTTATCCGGGATGGCAGGCAGGTTGTAAAAAATGGAAAGATTTTGTGCAAGGTCTGCACGGATAATTGTTATTTCTCCCATGCCAGAGAAATTACCTGGCCTGCGATGAATTGGTCTCCACATAATGGCATTTTGAAAAAACCCCATATAGGAATCAAAAAAGGCATGGTTTTTAATAAATCCAATCAGGTCATATCAAAAGAAAAAATATAAAAGGAGATGCTGTTGTGTTAAAAAAAATCCGTGTTGAAGATGCTGTCGGTGAAAAAATAAGCCATGATATTACTGAAATCAGACCTGGTGAATTTAAAGGGGCAGCTTTTAAAAAAGGCCATACAGTCTGTGATGAAGATATCTGTCATTTGCAGAAACTCGGGAAAAACCATCTCTTTTTAATTGATCTTGAAAAAGATGAAATCCATGAAAACCAGGCAGCAGCTATGCTGGCCAAAGGTCTTGCAGGCCCAGGGGTTGTCTGGCAGAACAATCCCAAAGAAGGAAAGATTTGCCTTTATGCCCAGACAGATGGACTATTGGTCGTGGACAAAGCCACCCTGGCTGCATTCAATATGGTGGATGAGGTCATGTGTGCTTCTCTTCACTCTTATACCCGGGTTAAAAAAGGGCAGCAGGTGGCTGCCACAAGACCCATACCCCTTGTTATGGAAAAAGCCCCTGTTGAACGGGCAGCAGCTATTGCCCGGCAAAATGGGGGTGCACTTTCAGTCCATGAACTTAAACAGGTAAAAACCGGAATTATTATAACGGGCAGTGAGGTCTTCAATGGTCTGATAAAAGACAGGTTTGCTCCCATACTCAAACAAAAAATGAATGATCTTGGATCTTTTGATACACAGATAGTGTTTGCCCCTGATGATGCGGCTCTGATTCAGGCAGCCATTCAAAAACATATTGACAATAGCTGTGAACTCCTGATTCTGAGCGGAGGCATGAGTGTAGATCCTGATGATGTCACCCGAAAAGGGATTGAAAAGGCAGGAGCTACAGAAATGTATTATGGTGCAGCAGCTCTTCCCGGCGCCATGTTTTTAATGGCATACATCAATGATATTCCCTTAATGGGTATCCCGGCCTGTGGGCTACACCATAAAACAACCATTCTTGACCTCATGCTGCCAAGGGTTTTAATTGGAGAACATATCGGGAAAAAAAAACTGGCATTTATAGGCCATGGTGGATTATGCATGGACTGTATTGAATGTGTTTATCCCCATTGCCCATTTGGTAAAGGCATGTAAAACACAACTTAATAAATTTTAAAGGTAAACCTTTTATTTCAAATTGTATTTGTGTTTCTTAACAGCTTTGCTCTCTTAGATACTATTTATCAAACCAGAAACCGGTTCGCTTACAAAAACCCACCAGCATCAACATGACCGGGACTTCAATCAAAACACCCACAACTGTAGCCAATGCTGCTCCTGATGAAAGTCCGAAAATCATCACCGATGTTGCAATAGCCACCTCAAAATGGTTAGAAGCTCCTATCATGGCAACGGGAGCTGCATCTTCATATTTCAGCTTTAATACCTTGGCAGCACCATAACCAAGGGCAAAAATAAAAATCGTCTGGATAAAAAGTGGAACAGCGATCCAGACTATTGTTAAAGGGTTGGATGTAATCACTTCCCCTTTAAAGCTGAACAAAAGGACAAGTGTCAGAAGCAGGGCACAGATAGTAACCGGCGTCAAAACATGCAAAAATTTTTCCTTAAACCAGTCTTCACCCTTTGTTTTAATG
>JACNHV010000150.1 GCA_014383445.1 Candidatus Desulfobacula maris
ATCAAAAAGAAATGGTGCAAAGTATTTCAAGGCAGTATACAGAGTATGAATCCATAGATTTTATAAAGGATTTGGCAGGTCATAACAGGGTGGCTTTAATTAAAAAAATCGATTGATTAAAAAAAAGATTTTTGATATATAAATCAAGATTTGTGTTGGATAAGAAAAACTCACATTCAGGGACTTGAAAATCAGGTGCTTTTATAAAAGTCGAATTTTAAGGATGATCTGGATGGTGGAAAAAAACCATTAATTAATTTGGAGAACAAATGGCTTACATTACAATTAGAGAACTTTTAGAAGCAGGTGTCCATTTCGGACATCAGACCAAGCGCTGGAACCCAAAGATGAAAAGGTATATTTTTGGTGCAAGAAACGGGATTTATATCATTGACCTGCAACAGACGGTTAAATTGTTCAAAAAGGCCCATGATTTTATTAAAAATGTGGCGGCCAATGGTCAGGACGTCCTTTTTGTCGGGACAAAAAAGCAGGCTTCGGAAGCAATCTATGAAGAAGCAAACCGCGCTGAAGAATTTTATGTTCAAAACAGATGGCTGGGTGGCATGTTGACCAATTTCCAGACCATTAAGAATAATATCACCCGGTTTCATTTTTTAAATTCAATTGAAAATGATGGAACCCTTGAAAATTATCCAAAAAAAGAGCAGGCAAAAATGCTCAAGGAAAAAACCAAGTTGGAGTTTGCCATTGGCGGTATCAGTGATATGAAAAGATTGCCCGGCGCAATTTTTGTTATTGATCCTAAAAATGAATCCATAGCTGTAAAAGAGGGTAAAAGATTAGGAATTCCAATTATTGCAGTTGTTGATACAAATTGTGATCCTGATAATATTGATTACGTGATTCCAGGTAATGATGATGCCATCAGATCCATTCGTCTGTTTGCTTCCCGTATGGCAGATGCCTGTATTGAGGGAAAAGGGCTTTATGAAGAAAAACAGCGTGCTGAATCTGATAAAGATGGTGTAGAAGAAAAGAAAGATTTTCCCGATGAAAAAGTGTCCATTGAAGTTGTTTCCGATGGTACGGACGGTCCTGTCGTTGAAAAAATTAAAAGAAGAACAACACCAGTTGAACAGACAGAAGAAGTCGACTTAAGTAAAGATAAGGAGTAAAAAAAATGGTGGAAATTTCCGCAGCAATGGTAAAAGAGCTTCGTGAAGCTACAGGCTCAGGCATTATGGATTGTAAAAGGGTTCTTGCTGAAGCAGAAGGTAATATGGAGAATGCAGTTGATCTATTGAGAAAAAAAGGTTTGGCAAAAGCTGCAAAAAGAGCTGGCCGCTCAACTTCTGAAGGCATAATTTATTCTTATATTCATACCGGTGCCAAACTGGGCGTACTTCTTGAGGTCAACTGTGAATCTGATTTTGTCGCTAAAACAGAAAATTTTCAGCAGTTTGTAAAAAATATTGCCATGCATATTGCCGCAGCAAATCCCATGGGGCTGAACCCTGAAGATGTTGACTCGGCAGTTGTTGAAAAGGAAAAAGAGATTTTCCGGGCACAAATGCTTGAAGAAGGCAAACCCGAGAATATGATTGATAAAATTGTTGAGGGTAAAGTAGAGAAATTTTATAAAGAAGTCTGCCTGATGAGTCAGCAGTATGTGAAAGATCCCCAACAGACAATTACGGATGTATTAAAAGAAACCATTAGTAAAATTGGTGAAAATATTCAGATAAAAAGATTTGCACGTTTCCATATAGGAGAATAGAATCTTGAGCAAAAAGCCGGAATTTGAACGGATTTTAATTAAGCTGAGCGGAGAAGCCCTGATGGGAAATCAGGGCTTTGGTATCGAGCCTGAAATGATTCATTATGTTGCGGCAGAGATTGAAAAGGTTTACCGCCTTAATGTGCAGATCTCTATTGTTGTAGGTGGTGGAAATATATTCAGGGGTATTGCCGGAAGTTCGGCTGGTATGGACAGAACTTCTGCCGATAATATGGGAATGCTGGCAACGGTTATAAACAGTCTGGCTATTTGTGATGCCCTGGAAAAACGTGATGTTCAGACACGGGTGCAGTCTGCCATACGTATGGACAAGATTGCAGAACCATTTATTCGTAGAAAAGCCATTCGACATCTTGAAAAGGGTCGTGTGGTTATTTTTGCTGCTGGTACGGGGAATCCCTATTTTACAACAGATACTGCGGCTGTGTTAAGGGCCCATGAAACAAGGGCCCAGATTCTTTTAAAAGCCACCCAGGTTGATGGCGTGTATGACAAAGATCCAGTTGTTCATGATGATGCTGTGATGTTTGATGAATTGTCTTATATGAAGGTCATTGAAAAACAGCTTCATGTAATGGACATGACAGCAATTTCTCTTGCAATGGAACATGATTTGCCATTGCAGGTGTTTGATCTTCATAAGGAAGATAATATTTATAAGGCTGTGTTGGGCCAGGATATCGGTACTCGGATTTATAACAAATAGTTAGCCATTATTGAGGACAGATTGTTATGATAAATGAAATGCTCCAGGAAACCAAAGAAAGAATGGGTAAATCTGAAAAAGCTTTTGAAAAAGAACTATCAAAAGTACGTACGGGCAGAGCATCCCAGGCAATACTTGATGGAGTTAAAGTCGATTATTATGGCACTCAGACTCCTTTGCCTCAAATGGCAACTGTATCCATCCCGGAAAGCAGGCTAATTACGGTGAAACCCTGGGATGTCAGTATAATTAACCAGGTTGAAAAGGCGATCTTAAAAGCCAATCTTGGTCTGACACCTTCCAATGATGGAAAACTAATCAGAATATCCATACCGCCTTTGACAGAAGAGAGAAGAAAAGAGATTGCAAAAGCTGCAGCTAAAATCTGTGAAGATTATAAAGTGGCCATTCGAAATATCCGGAGAGATTCCAATGAAATGGTAAAAGATCTTCAAAAGGAGGGGGATATTTCTGAGGATGACAGTTTTAAGGCTCAAAAGCAGATTCAGGAAGCCACTGATGAATATATTAAGCAGTTAGACGAAATCTTTGCTAAAAAAGAAAAGGAAATCCTTGAAGTCTAACTCAACACAGGACTTGCCCCTTGATCCTGAAACACTTCCATTTCATGTGGCCATTATCATGGATGGCAATGGAAGATGGGCTAAAAAAAGGTTAATGAACCGTGTAAAAGGGCATGAACAAGGCACACAAACCGTTCGTTCCATTGTGACAGCTGCAAGAGAGCTTGGCATAGGGATGATCACATTATATGCATTCTCCACAGAAAACTGGGCAAGACCGAAACTTGAAGTAAAAGCATTAATGATGCTTTTGAAAAAATTTATTATATCTGAAAGAGAAGAGTTTTCAAAAAACCAGATTCGTGTCAATATCATAGGTCAAAAGCACAGACTTCCCCTGGATGTTCAAAAAGAAGTTGATATCACATTGGCGTTGACAAAAAACAACGATAAAATGGTTTTAAATCTGGCATTGAGTTATGGTTCAAGAGAAGAGATCGCAAATGCCGTTAAACAGATTGCCCAAAAAATAGAATCAAAAGAGCTCGACTCCAAGGATATTACCCAGGACCTTATTTCAGATCACCTATACACAAAAACAATGCCTGATCCTGACTTGATTATCCGCACAAGCGGGGAGTATAGGTTGAGTAATTTTATGTTGTGGCAGGCTGCATATTCTGAAATTTATATTTGCGATACCCTGTGGCCGGATTTTTCTAAAGATGAATTTATTGAAATTTTAAAAAATTATCAGAAGAGGGACCGACGGTTCGGGAAGGTATCATGCAGCACATCAAACGATGGATAACCGCACTAATACTTGCCCCCATAGTTTTATGGATTCTCATTAAGGGTAATACATTATTTTTTGCCATACTGATCTCAGTCGTTGCCATATTTGCCATCCGAGAATACTTGAGAATTGTTTTTGGAAATGATGAAGAACCCATTTCCAATATTATAAAGCTTATCTCCTACATAGTTTCAATAGCGCTTATTATCAGTGCCTGCCTGGGATCATGGGAAATTCTGTTTTTAATCCTTGCCATGAACCTGATGGCCTTATCTATTTTTGTGTTGTTTCGGTTTGCCAGCAATCAGGCCATATTTGATATTATTGCAAGACAGGTCTTAGGCATTGTTTATATTCCGGTTTCCTTGTCTCTTTTGATTTTCATTAAAGAACTTGATGGGGGAACCTTTTGGATTATCTGGCTGTTAGTTGTTATTTTTGCCAGTGATACGGGTGCATTTTACAGTGGAACATTTTTAGGGAAAAATGCGCTTGCTCCAAACATAAGCCCCAACAAAACCATTGAAGGGTCTTTGGGTGGCGTAGCAGCCTCAATGGTTGCCGGATTTATTTTTTGTCAGTGTTTTTTTCATGATCTGTCTTTGTCGTTTCTTACCATACCGGGATCTTTTCTGCTTGCCATTGCCGGACAAATTGGAGATTTGTTTGAATCTGCCATGAAACGGGCATCAAGTATTAAAGATTCAGGCAGGATTCTTCCGGGGCACGGCGGAATGCTCGATAGAATTGACGGGTTGCTTCTGGCCATTCCTGTTTTTTATGCCTATCTGGTGTTTGTTTTATGAAATTCTTGTCAATATTAGGCTCAACAGGTTCCATCGGCACCAGTGCTCTGGAAATTGTCAGGATGCATCCTGATCGCTTCCAGGTAAAGGCATTGACAGCGGCTAATAACATAGGCTGTTTTGCCAGGCAGATTGATGAATTTAAACCTGAACTGGTTGCAGTACTGGATGAAACAAAAGCTTTGGAACTCTCCAGGGTTTTAAAGGGGACCTGCAGGCCTCAAATCCTGTTTGGGGAAGCTGGATATTGTGAAGCTGCCGCTTACAAGTCGTCAGATATGGTTCTTCTGGCCATGGTGGGTGCGGCAGGGCTTAAACCAGCACTTTGCGCAATTGAATCAAAAAAACAGATTGCCCTTGCCAACAAGGAGACCCTGGTCATGGCCGGTGAAATAGTAATGGCCAAAGCCTTGGAAAATGATGTTTCAATTCTGCCTGTGGACAGTGAACACAGTGCCATTTTTCAATGCCTCAAGGGGAACCGGAAAAAAGAATTGAAAACAATATTTCTGACTGCTTCAGGGGGACCTTTTAGAAAAATATCTTTTGATACATTCAAGGATATTTCATTAAAAGATGCCCTTAATCACCCCACCTGGAATATGGGGCATAAAATTACAATTGATTCAGCCACAATGATGAATAAAGCTCTTGAGATTATTGAAGCGGTTCATCTGTTTGACATTACCCATGAAGAAATTCAGGTGCTTGTCCATCCCCAGAGTATTGTTCATTCCATGGTGGGATATAAAGATGGAAGCATCATGGCACAAATGGGACTGCCGGATATGAAGGGGGCTATTTCCTATGCCCTGTCAGAACCTGAACGACTCGATCTGCAAATGGATTTTCCCGATTTTACAACCATTGGTTCTCTGACGTTTGAAAAACCGGATATCCAAAAATTTCCATCCCTTTTATTTGCATTTGAGGCCTGCAAGCAAAAAGGGACTCTTCCGGCTGTCATGAATGCTGCCAATGAGGTGGCCGTTTGTGCCTTCCTTGAAAAACGCATTGGTTTTTTAGATATTTTTAGACTTATTTCCAGTACAATGGAACATCATACACGGATTGACAATCCTGACCTTTCAGGTATTATTGAAGCGGATTGTTGGGCACGCGAAAAAGCGCAATCCCAAATATAAAAGAGATTTAAAAGTGAGGTTTTATGGGTCATTCTGCTGTGGCATTTATTATTGTTATCGGCATTCTTGTTTTTATTCATGAATTTGGACATTTTATTGCGGCAAGACTCTGTGGAGTTGGTGTTGAGGTATTTTCCCTGGGTTTTGGACCTAAAATTTTAAAAAAACAAATTGGGCGAACCCAGTATTGTCTGGCTGCCATACCCCTTGGCGGATATGTGAAAATGGTGGGAGAAGAACCAGGAGGCACTATTGACCCTGGAGATGTTAACTCTTCTTTTGCCCATAAGTCATTGCTGCAAAAAACTATCATTGTTGCAGCAGGACCTTTTTTTAATTTTTTCCTGGCCATATTTATTTTTTATGTTCTTTACCAGTTTGCAGGAGTTTACCTGGCTAAACCTATTGTGGGTGAAGTCATGGAAGATGCACCTGCCTTAGCAGCCGGAATCAAGCCCGGGGATGTGATCAAAGAGATAAATAAGAACAAAATTGAATCATTTGAAGATATCTCCCGGATTATTAGTACAAGCAAGGGCGGGCAATTGGACATTATTGTAGAGCGTGATGGGCGATTTAAAGGCGTTGCTCTTTCTCCAGTTCTAAAACCAGGCAAAAATGTATTTGGTGAAGAAATTGAAAAATATGTTATTGGTATCGTTGGTACAGGAGAATCTTTTCATAAAAGCCTTAACCCAATTGCTGCCCTGTGGCGGTCCATTACAGATACTTACGGGCTTGTAAAGTTAACTCTGCTTTCTGTTGGAAAAATGATCAGCGGAAGCGTGTCTGCAGACAACCTGGGCGGTCCTTTGATGATTGCCCAATTGGCAGGTGAACAGGCAAAAGCAGGTGTTATGAATTTTGCCTGGTTTATTGCACTGCTTTCTGTAAATCTTGGTATCATCAACCTTTTTCCGATTCCCGTGTTAGATGGCGGCCATTTGTTGTTTTTTGGTATTGAAGCGGCTACTGGTAAAGCTGTAAGTGACAAATTGCGCGAAAAATCGAATCAATTCGGTGCTGCAGTGCTTATAGCTTTAATGGTTTTTGTTTTTTATAATGACATTGTAAGAATGTTTAGTGGTGGATAATATGATTTCCTGTATTGAGATTGCTCTTAAAAAAGAGCTGAGGGATGCAGAAGCATTTTCTCTTAAAAAAAAGGCAGACTCTTATTTTGGAATTAACATTCAAGAGGCACGATGCATCCATATTGTGACCATTGAGTCAGATTTGGATCTTCATCAACTTGAAGCGGTAAAAGATGAGATTCTCACCAATCCCGTGACCCAGGTTTCAAGCTTAAATCCCTTGGATATTGGCTTTCACTGGTGTATCTGGGTCGGATTCAGACCCGGGGTAAAAGATAACCCCGGTGCAACGGCAATGGAAGCCATTCAGGATTATTTAGGGAAAAGCTTTGGGCCTGATGAGGGCATATATACGTCAAAACGATACTGCCTCAAGGGTAACGCACTTGTTCGTGAAGATGTGGAAAAACTGGCGTCTGAGCTTTTATCAAATACTATCATTCAGCAGTTCAAAATTTTTTCCATTGAAGAATGGGATAAGGATATGGGAGCCAATGTTAAACCTGCCAAGGTTATCCTTGACCACACTCCCTGCTTTGAGGTTGTAAGCATTGAGTCAGATGAACAGCTTGCAAAAATTTCAGATGAGAGAAATCTGGCACTGAATCCAAGAGATATTCCCGTGATTCGAGAGTATTTTCTGGATTCAAAAGTATTGGAATCCAGAAAAGAAGTTGGTCTTTGCCAGCCAACAGATGTGGAATTGGAATATATTTCCCAGGCCAGAAGCGATCATTGTAATCATAATACCTTCCAGGGAATTTTCAGGTACAAGGATATGACCAGCAATGAGGAAAGCATTGAAAACAGTCTTTTTAAAACCTATATCAAGGAACCAACCTTAAAGCTCAAAGATAAAAAAGACTGGGTGATCTCTGTATTGTGGGACAATGCCGGGGTTGGCAGGTTTGATGATGAAAATAATTATGTAGTTACAGGCGAAACCCATAACTCACCCTCCAATATGGAAGCCTATGGCGGTGCAATAACCGGAATTGTAGGCGTTTATCGTGATCCCATGGGAACAGGTCTTGGATCCAAATTGTTCATGGGCAGTTTCGGGTATTGTGTGGGAGATGTGAATTATAATGGCCCCTTAAAACCGCCGCTTCACCCAAGACGTCTTCTTGACGGTGTAATTGAGGGCGTAAAGGATGGGGGAAATAAAAGTGGTGTTCCCACCACCTTTGGCCAGACATTGTTCAACCCGGGATACATGGGCAAAAGCCTTGTATTTGTAACAGCATTGGGGATTATGCCAAGTAAGGTTAAAGGAAAGCCAAGCCATGAGAAAAAAACATCTCCGGGCGAATTGATTGTCATGAGTGGCGGCAGGGTAGGAAAAGATGGAATCCATGGCGTGACAGCCTCTTCGGAAAGTTATTCGGAAAATACACCGGCAGGTCATGTCCAGATAGGTGATCCCTATACCCAGAAGAAAATGCATGATTTTCTCCTGATCTGCCGGGATGAAGGCCTGATTCCATTTATTACAGATAATGGCGGTGGTGGTTTGTCCTCATCCATTGGTGAATCTGCCATGATATCCAACGGGTGTGTGGTGTGGCTGGATCGCGTACCCTTAAAATATGAAGGGCTTGATATGTGGGAAATCTGGGTTTCAGAATCCCAGGAACGAATGACCATTGCAGTTAAGCCGGAAAATCTGCACAGGTATATGGAACTTTCAGCAGAGCATGAAGTTGAAAGCACTGTGATAGGCGAATATACAGATACGGGTAAACTGCATATCAAATATAAGGATGAAACCTGTGCCTATGTGGATATGGATCTTCTGGACAAAGGTTTTCCATCCTGGGAATTTGATGCCATCTGGATTTCACCTGAAGCACGTGGTCTGACAGAACCCGTGATAAGTTCTCCCTCTGATTTTAATAAATTGTTGCTCAGTATGCTTGAGCGGCCAAACCTTGCTTCAAAAGAATGGATTATCCGGCAGTATGATCATGAAGTTAAAGGCGGATCAGTAATAAAACCCCTGGTGGGTGTGAATCATAATATACCGTCAGACGCAAGCGTGACGCGCCCGGTCCTGGCATCTCAGAAGGGCCTTGCATTCACCCAGAGCCTTTTACCCTGGTATTCAAAAATTGATGCCTTTCATATGATGACATGCACCATTGACGAAGCTGTGAGAAGATTGATAGCAGTGGGTGCAAATTTTGATCATATAGGCGGGCTGGATAATTTTTGCTGGCCAAATATACTATTTGATCCTGAAAATAATCCAGATGGGAAATTTAAGGCAGCTCAGCTTGTCCGCGCCTGCAGGGCCTTGAAAGAGGCCTGCGAAAAATATGAAATTCCATTGTTATCCGGCAAAGACAGTATGTATGTGGATGGTCATCTTGAAGGTGAGTTTGGTGAACGGGTTAAGGTCTCAGCCCTTGAAACCGTTCAGTTTTCAGCAACATCTGTCATTGATGATGTTGCTAAATGTATATCCATGGACCCAAAGGTAAGCGGTGACCTTGTTTATGTATTGGGGGTGACGCGCAACGAACTTGGGGCATCAGAATACTATGAAAGTTTTCATAAAACAGGCCTTAATGTGCCACATGTTGATTTTGATAAATTTAAAGTAATATACAGGGCATTGCAAAAAGCAATTGAAAATGAACTTGTCGCTTCCTGCCACGCTATTGCAAGGGGGGGGCTCGCCGTTCATCTGTCTTATATGACCATGGCAGGGGGACTGGGACTTGAGGTCAATTTGTCGGATCTTCCAAAGGATAAAGGCCGGGGCCGGCTTTCTAACGAAGCTGTTTTGTTTTCAGAATCAGCCGGCAGATTCATTGTTACAATTTCTCCGGAAAACAAAACTATTTTTGAAAAATTATTTAAAGGTATTGCATCAGCCTGCCTGGGTTTTGTAACAGATCAGCACAACCGCCTTAAAATTTTTAGCCCTGATAAAGATGCATTGATAGACCTTTCAATGAAAGAACTTGAAAAAGCTTTTAACAAGACCTTTGGAGATATGATATGAAAAAGGTTAACGCATTGATTTTAACTGGATTTGGTTTAAACTGTGATGATGAAACAGCCCATGTGTTTGAACTTGCAGGAGCCACATCCCATAAAGTCCATATTAACGCATTAGTGTCCGGGAAAATCAAGCTGGAAGATTTTCATATCATTGCCTTTGGCGGAGGATTTTCCTGGGGGGATGACCATGGCGCAGGCGTGATTCAGGCTTTAAAGCTTAAAAATCACGTGGGCAAAGATCTGTTGTCCTTTGTGGATCAGGGGAAGCTTATCATTGGAATCTGTAACGGATTCCAGGCTTTGGTTAATTTAGGATTGTTGCCCGGACTTGATAATGATTATACAAAGCGAAGCGTATCCATTACCTTTAATGACTGCGGTAATTTTCGGGATCAATGGGTCCACCTGGCGGCAAATTTAAAAAGCCCTTGTGTATTTACAAAAGATATTCAAATGGCTGATTATCCGATTCGTCATGGAGAAGGGAAAATTATTGCAGACCAGAAAATTATTGACACCCTTGTGGCCAACAACCAGGTAGTGTTTCAATACGCTGATACTGCCGGAACTCCTGCAAAAGGAGTTTTTCCCTTAAATCCAAATGGTTCCATGGAGGATATTTCCGGTATTTGCGATCCTTCAGGCCGAATTTTCGGGTTGATGCCGCATCCTGAGGCGTATAATCATTTTACAAATCATCCTGACTGGACACGAAAGGTTCAAACTCTTAAGCGAGAGGGAAAATCCCTTGATAAGGAAATGACCATTGGTGTTAAATTGTTTAAAAACGGGGTTGATTATATTCAAGAATCTTTCTTTTAGAATCTGAGAGTGAGGAGAACCTGTGCTGGGAACAATTGTAAATTGTCTGACAATTATTGCAGGCAGTATTATTGGGTTATTGTTTAGAAACGGAATCCCTGAAAAATATAATCAGACTGTGATGCAGGCCATTGGCCTTGCTGTTATTCTGATCGGGATAAAAAGTGCCCTTGGGTGTAATGATCTTGTGATCATTATTGCCAGCCTGGCTTTTGGCTCTCTTATCGGTGAATGGATTGGTATTGAAAATTATCTTGAACGTCTGGGTAACTTTCTTGAAACCAGATTTTCAAAAAATTCCGCAAGTTTTTCAACGGGATTTGTCACTGCTTCATTAATGTATTGCGTTGGCTCAATGGCCATTGTAGGAGCCCTTGAAAGCGGTCTTACGGGTAACCATGCCACCTTGTTTGCCAAGGCAACCCTTGATGGCATTGTTGGAATTATTTTAGCTTCATCCCTTGGGATCGGCGTTCTTTTTGCGGCAGTTCCAGTGTTATTGTATCAAGGCTCCATCACCTTGATGGCAGGACTTTTAAAGCCATTGCTGGTTCCTGCTGTCATCAGCCAGATGTCTGGTATCGGCGGCCTTTTAATTGTTGCATTGGGCTTAAATATGTTAAGGGAAAAGAAACTTAAAGTGGGTAATATGCTGCCAGCTATTTTTATTCCTCTGATCTATTTTTTTATTAAAAATTTAAATTAACATAGAAAATTATTTTTACGAATATTCGAATCATTTGAAGCCTTTAACAAGGCCTCTTCTTTGTTTGTATGTAAAGGAACGTGAATGAAAAATATTACACTCTATATAATTACTGTTCTAGTATGGGGATCAACATGGCTTGCCATTAAATATCAATTGGGATCTGTGGACCCGATGGTATCTGTTGTTTACAGGTTTGGACTTGCAGCAGTACTTTTGATGCTTTTTTGCTATGCAAAGGGGCTTAACTTGAAGTTTTCTTTAAAAGAACATTTGTTTATGGCGCTTTTAGGGACCCTTTTGTTTTCTGTAAACTATTGGCTTGTGTATGTGGCAGAGTTATATCTGACCAGCGGACTTGTTGCTGTCTTGTTTTCTTCAATTGTATTTATGAATATTGCCAATGGATCTATTTTCCTTGGCTCGGCAGTAGAGAAGTCAATGGTTGCCGGGGCTGTTTTGGGTATTATTGGAATTATCATGATTTTTATGCCTGAGATAGAGTCTTTTGATTTATCAGATAAAGGGGTATTCGGGCTTTCTATCGGGTTTATAAGTGTTCTCCTGGCCTCATTCGGCAATATCACATCGGCTAGAAATACAAAACATAATATTCCAGTGATTCAGGCAAATGCATTTGGAATGGGATATGGGGCCATATTGCTGACATTGGTAGCCGTATTTTCAGGAAAAGAGTTCTCTTTTGTGGTCTCTATCCCTTATATCAGCTCTTTATTTTATTTGTCTGTTTTTGGATCAATCATTGCATTTGGCAGTTATCTGACCCTTATCGGTTCCATAGGTGCGGACAAAGCCTCTTATACCATTATGATTGTTCCTGTGGTGGCATTGATTCTTTCATCATTTTTTGAAGGGTATTCCTGGAATTTTTCTGCAGTTCTGGGCATGTTTCTAGTTGTAGGCGGTAATTTTCTGGCCTTGAGTAGAAGGCGATTGTCTTCTGCTTGATCTCTTAATTTATTGTGGTTGCATATCCCAATTAAGATGTGCTAATTAGATTTGGTATGAAACAGTATTTAATAGATGGGCTGCGGCTGACGGATTATCAAAAATTAAAGGCTTATCTGGATAAATATCTGGAATCGTCCCCCCTTGGTGGGATTTACTGGCTTGAATTGGACAGGGAATTGTTAACGCCCATTCAAAAAAGCCATGAAGGATGTCATCCCCATGTATTAGCCTTAATATTGGAAGAAACTTATTTGTCTTGTGAATTTCTGGTAAGAATTAAAAAAAATATAAAATGTGATTGCATGGATTATGCAACAAGGGAGCAGCGTGACTGGATCATTGATCAGGCCGATGCAATTATTGAAAAACTTGGTATTTGTATATAGTCCTGTTATAGGAAATTTAAATGCTTAAAATTATTCCACTTGGAGGGCTTGGCGAAATAGGTCTCAATATGATGGTGATTGAATATGACGAAGTCATGTTTATCATTGATGCCGGACTTATGTTCCCTGAAGACTACATGCTGGGAGTGGATATTGTGATCCCGGCCTTGGATTATATCAGGGAAAATCGTGACAAGATCCATGGCATTATCCTTACCCATGCCCATGAGGACCATATCGGGGCGTTGCCATACCTTTTAAAGGAGATCAGGCTTCCAGTATATGGAACAGCCTTTACCCTGGGGATAGTCAGAAATAAGCTTGTTGAGTTTGATCTTAATCAATATGTTGATTTAAACCTTGTGAACCCCGGCGAAACATTTTTAATAGAACCCTTTGAAATAGAATTTATTCGTGTCAGCCACTCTACGATTGACGGTGTCGGGCTTGCCATCCAAACCCCTGAAGGTGTAATTGTTCATACCGGCGATTTTAGAATCAGTCATAATGCAGACAAGATGAAGAACACGGATATCTCAAGTTTTGCAAGACTTGGAGAAAAAGGTGTTATGGTTCTGATGTCGGATTCCACCAATGTTGAAGTCAAAGGGTATACAATGCCAGAGTTGGAAGTGGCAAAAAACCTTGAAAAACTGGTTACTGCTGCCAAAGGCAGAGTGATTGTTGCCCTGTTCGCCTCAAATGTATCCAGAATACAACAGGTGATTGATATAGCCATCCGCAGCCATCGTAAGGTAATTTTTAATGGCCGGAGTATGGAGCAGATTATTGCTGTGGCAACCGAACTTGGGCATATCCAATGCCCTGCCAATACCATACTGGATGTAAAACAGATTGGCAAATACAGGGATGATGAAATTGTCATTATTACAACGGGCAGCCAGGGGGAGCCAATGTCTGCACTGGTAAGGATGGCTTCTGGCACCCATAAGCATATTAAGATTAAAAAGGGCGACAATGTGATTCTGTCTTCCAAAGATATCCCGGGAAATGAAAAAGCCATTGCCAGCATTATCAATAAACTGTACCGCAGGGGTGCCGAAGTAGTGTATTCAAAAATTGCACAGATCCATACATCTGGCCATGCCCATCAGGAAGAGCTTAAAATGATGCTGAATTTGATCAAACCTGAATATTTTATCCCTGTTCATGGGGAGTATCGTCATTTGGTTATTCACGCAAGACTCGCCGAAAAACAGGGTATGCCAAGGGAAAATGTCATTGTGGCTGAGGATGGAGATGTTATTGTTTTTGATAAGGATGGTGGCAGGATAGAAGGCCACACACATACGGGTAGAATCTTTGTTGATGGTAAAGGGATCGGTGATGTAGGAAGAAGCGTTTTAAAGGAGAGACGGGAACTTTCTGAAGGCGGGCTTGTTGTTGTCACCATGGTCATTGATGAGGAGACAGGGGTGGTCCTTTACGGGCCGGAATTGATTTCAAAAGGGTTTGTTTTTGATTCTGTCACAGGATACCTGGTTGATGATGCCCAGTGTGTTATTCTTGAAATTGTAGAAGAGATAGAACCCGGAACTGAAGCACGGATAGAACTTATCAGAAAAAAAATGCAAAAAGCCCTGAAACAATATTTTGCCTTTACCATAAACCGCAAACCCTTAATTGTACCGGTGATTATTGAAGTATGAAAAAAGAACTCTATGGCATACTACTTTTTTTTTCCATTGTATTAACTTCGGTCAGTTTTTTTTCCTATAATGTTGCAGATCCCTGTGTAGGGAACAATTTTTTCATCATTCCAGATAATATCCACAACGCTTTCGGGCTGTTAGGAGCCCATTTTGCCGGTTTTTTTATTTTTCTGTTCGGGTTGGGTGCGTTCTGGATTCCGCTTGTCTTAGGGTTTGTCAGTGTATGGCTATTAAAGGGAAGATCTGTAAAAATAATCCTGCTCACCTTTTTGGGGGGTTTTTTCTTAATGATTTGTACGGGCGGCCTATTGTTTCTTTTTAAAGACGACTACCCGCTTTTGGGTACAACCATCTCTTCGGGTGGTATTATTGGTAATACCTTTACCTCATTTTTGTTAAAATACGCCAATATTACAGGCTGTATTATTGTCCTGTTGTTTTTTTTGATCACGGGTTTTATTCTTGCCACAGGTATATCTATTATTTCTCTTGGGCTGTTTTTAAGACAGAAAACCATTGAACTTTTAACAATCATTAGAGATGATTTTCAGGAGTTTATTATTTTTTTTCAAGAAAAATATAAAAACTGGAAAAAAAAAAGAGACCAGGCTGAAAAAGAGATTGATATTACCCCTGTCTTTATTAAAAAAGATATTCTTATTAAAATTCCGGAAAAGACTCTGGAAAGAGAGTTTCTGAAAGAGCCGGAAGACATTTTTGAGCCGATAATAAAGGAATTGGAAGAAGACAATTCTGTCTTTAAACCAGATGTGGACTTTAGCGATATCCGGGAAAACCTTGAATTTAATCTTCCTTTGATTTCATTTCTGGATGAGAAAAAAAAGGTTGAAAAAAACATTGATACAGACCTGTTGAAAGAGAAAAGCAGAATTCTGGAAAGCAAACTCAATGACTTTAACGTATTCGGAGAGGTGGTTGAAATACTGCCGGGTCCTGTCATCACAACCTTTGAATATCGGCCGGCATCTGGAATCAAAATCTCTAAGATCGCTGGTTTGTCTGATGATCTGGCCCTGGCCTTAAGTGCCATAAGCATTCGGATCGTAGCTCCCATTCCAGGCCGGGACGTTGTTGGAATTGAGATCCCAAATGAAGAAAGGGAAATCGTTAATTTAAGAGAATTGATGGCATCAAAAGAGTTTGTACAGTCTTCATCCATGCTGACCCTCGGACTGGGAAAAGACCTTATGGGAAGGCCCGTGGTGACAAAAATGGATTCCATGCCCCATCTTCTCATCGCAGGTGCCACAGGAACAGGTAAGAGTGTCGGGTTAAATGCAATGATTATCAGCCTTTTGTACAAAGGCACTCCCGATGATGTTAAAATGATAATGATTGATCCCAAACGCATTGAGCTTTCCGTGTATAACGATATTCCCCATTTGATTTCTCCTGTGGTTACAGATATGAAAAAGGCAACCAATGCCCTTTTCTGGGCAGTCAGGGAGATGGAACGGC
Organism: Candidatus Desulfobacula maris; assembly: GCA_014383445.1. Classification (GTDB taxonomy): domain Bacteria; phylum Desulfobacterota; class Desulfobacteria; order Desulfobacterales; family Desulfobacteraceae; genus Desulfobacula; species Desulfobacula maris. Next base: position 15,881 of record JACNHV010000150.1, read on the forward strand.
GGTATGAACTGCTGGAACAGACAGGGTTTAGAAATATTGTCCAGTTTAACAATATGGTCAAGTCGCAGAAAAAGAAAAAGATTGAAGATCCAGATGAGGTCAATAAAGAGCAGTTTAAAAAACTTCCCTATATTGTTGTCATTGTGGATGAACTGGCAGATCTCATGATGGTCTCATCAAAAGACGTGGAATTTGCGTTGACCAGGCTTGCCCAGATGGCAAGGGCAGCAGGAATTCATCTGATTATTGCCACCCAGAGACCATCTGTTGATGTGCTCACAGGAAGTATTAAAGCCAATTTCCCCACCCGGATTTCATTCCAGGTATCTACCAAGGTTGATGCCAGAACCATTTTTGACGGGGGAGGACCTGAGAGCCTCCTGGGAAACGGTGATATGTTGTTCTGTCCTCCCGGGACAGGAAAACTTGTCAGGATTCAGTGTGCCTATATTTCTGAACGAGAGATTGCCAGGGTGACTAAATTTTTAAGAGAGCAGAGATCCCCGGATTATATTGAAGATATTACAACAAGTGATGGCGATGATGACGATCAAGCCTTTGATGAGTCTGACTATGATGAAAAATATGATGAGGCAGTAGCCCTGGTGACCAAAACCAGACAGGCATCTATCTCTTTTGTACAGCGGCGTCTTCGCATCGGCTATAACCGTGCTGCACGGCTGGTTGAAATAATGGAATATGAGGGAATTGTCGGCCCCCAGATCGGTTCAAAACCCAGAGAAATACTTGTCAGAAGCTATGATGAAGATTGATTTTGATGTATGGAATAGCATCAAAGGCTTTATGGATGGCGATGAAGCCCAAAGACTTTACAGCATTGGGCTTAAAGCAGCAGTGAACGGACCTGTCCTTGAAATCGGAAGTTATTGCGGTAAATCAGCCTATATTATCGGCTCAGCATGCAAAGAAAAAAATTCCATTCTCTTTTCCATTGATCACCATAAGGGATCTGAGGAGCAGCAGCTTGATGAAGAGTATTTTGACCCGGATTTGTTTGACACAAAATTATCAAGAGTGAATACCTTTCCATTTTTTCAGGAAATCCTCATCCGGACAGGCCTTGAAAATACAGTGGTGCCAATTGTTGCATCGTCACGCATTGCCGGGAAAATGTGGAAAACACCCATTTCAATGCTGTTTATAGATGGGGGGCATTCCTTTGAGGCATGTCATGAAGATTTTTTGACCTGGGCCTGCCATATCAAACCCAACGGGTTTCTGGTGATTCATGATATTTTCAAGGACCCTGAAAAAGGGGGACAGGCCCCCCGTCAGGTATACGAAATTGCCCTTACGTCAGGAAATTATGAAGAACTTGAAATGACAAAAACCCTGGGAGTCTTGAAAAGAAAATAAGGAATAAACTTTTATGATAGAACCTGTTCTTGAAATAATAAAAAAATATTATCTTGAATTGCTCCCGTTTAACAAGATCCTGGGCATTGATATTGATTCTCTTGATTATGAAACGGGCCAGGCGGTCACAAGTTTTAACATGACAAACGATTTGATCGGAAATTCAACGGCCGGCATCCTGCATGGAGGGGTGACAGCTTCTGTTATTGATTTAACTGGTGGACTTTCTGCACTAATTTCCTGTGCAAAATCTCATGAAGGTAAATCCCTTGATTTAATTGAAAAAAAATTGACGTCTTCTGCCACCATAGACATGCGGGTGGATTATTTAAGACCTGGCCAGGGCAAATCATTTAAATGCAAAAGCCGGATCATCCGGGCAGGCTCCAGAATTGTTGTTGCCAAAATAGATTTGTATAATGAAAAAGAAACCCGGATTGCCACAGGGACTGCAACCTATCTGATCGCCTAAGGGTTTCAGATATAATATTGTTAGAAAAAGTACAAGGGATGTGAAATTATAATTCCTTTGATTTCTTTTTCATTTTTTTCAAAGATTTTTTGAATTCTTCACACGGGTCAGCATAGGAGACTCTCTGGGTAAACCAGAGAAAATCTGCCAGTGGAACTTTTTCAAATCCAGCAAGTTCCAAAGGAAGGACATATTCCAATAAGCCTGACGGCTTTACACTGATTTCCTTTAAAGCGATGTTGACCTGTTTAATGGTCTTATCAATTGCGGCAACCCTGTTGATCACACCCAGTCCATACTCGGTATGACCGCCGCCAATAATGATGACAATGGGTCCTTTGTAATGTTTATACAGCCGGGTGATGGATAATGCCATTTTGTCATTTCTTGCCATCCAGGTATCATACAGCCGGGCCTGCATTTTTTCATTACCCATGCCGCAGTGGACGGCTTTGAAAATGGAAAACATGTAGTCTTTGTACGTCTCATCAGATAATTGTGTCGTAAAGACCTGCTCTTTTTCAATGGAACTGATTCCGTTTATTCCTTTTCGTGTAATTCTTTTTTTCAATGCAGAGGGCAGATCAATCCCTGCCACCTTGAGTTTTTCTTCTTTTGCAATGCTTAAGAGATCATAATAATAGTTCCACATTATATCTGACTGGGTGTCCCATCTCAGTTTTTTTCTCAAATCAATTTCAATAATTTTTTCTATTTTTTTTGTATGGGTCACTTTTCCGGAGTCAACAAAATTTAGCAGATCAGGCGTGTCTTCCAGGGAAAAAAATTCAAATCCAAGGGTTGGGGTTAATCCTTTTTCAATCAATCCAAGGATGACTCTTTGCTGGATATGGTGCTGCTCAGGATTGTCATGTTTTTCAGAAAGATAGATCACATCATAGGTGCTGATATCCTTGATCAGGGATTCAAAATCTATGGCCTGATTTGATTTGGTGTTAATGATTTTTCCGATTAAAGGATCTTGTCTCTTCATTGTTTTATGTGTTGTGGCGCAGGATTGAATCAGTGACAGGGCAAAAAAAACCAGGAAAAGAAAAAACAGTCGATTCATTGTTTATCTCCATTAACATTAAAAAATATAAATACAATCTATCAAACCTTACAATTTTTTAAAATAGAGAACCAGGCTTTTTCCAAGGACAGGGTTCAGCAATTTATCAATGATGGCTGTTATTTTTGGTTTTTTCATTAAATCCCAGACAAGCAACCTGTGATAAAGATTCACAAGTTTAGAATCTGTCCTGTTGGGTCCCACAAAGCATTTGAGCCACCAGAACGGGGCATGGATACTGTGGGCATAATGGGATGCATAATGCTTTACCCCAAAATATTCAATTGTTTTAATCAAAGATTTTTTTTTGTAGATTCTTACATGTCCCATGTTTGCGTTAAAATACTCATCTGATAAAAACCAGCAGATTTTTTCCGGCCAGAATCTAGGAACGCTGACAGCAAGAATTTTTTTGGACTTTAAAATCCTGACAAGCTCAGATATGGCCATTGCATCATCCAGGATATGTTCCAGAACTTCAGAACAGATAATAGAATCAAAACTGCTGTTTTTAAAGGGCAGGTTTGTTATATCCATACAGGAAAGATCAAAGCTTTTGCAGTTAAGATCGTTGAGTGACTTATGAAATGCCAGCTTTTTTTTAGTTTCAATAAGGTTATTAAAAATAAAATCTGCACCAATGCATTTGGTGCCATTTTGTTGGCAGGCCTTTATGGTATGCCGGCCTTCACCACATCCGATGTCAAGGATTCTGTCTTCAGGATGAATGTCAAGTTTTTTAAAATCAATGGTAATCATTGATAATCTCTCTATACGCTTCAACGGTCCTGATAGCGGTTTTCTCCCAGGTGAATTCTTTTAATACACGTTGATAGCCTTTCTGGGCAAGGGCTTCGCGCTGGGAAGGATCATCCAATAATTCCAAAATGGCTTTTTCCAGGGCCTTTGCATTTGCCGGCGGCACAAGCTTTGCCGCATCTCCGGCAACTTCAGGCAATGCACCGCCTGTGGTACAGATCACGGGTACTCTACAGGCCATGGCTTCTCCTACAGGAAGTCCAAAACCTTCATATAAAGACGGCACAACTGCAAGACTTGCTTTGGCATACTCTTTGACAAATTGTTCATGGTCAATGCGGCCCGTGAATTTGATGTGTTGTCCTATCTCAAGTTTTTTAATCAGGTTTTCAATGCCTCCATTTTTTTTGGGGCTGCCAATTACAACCAGCTTGACGGGCCTTGTTTTCAAAACACCTTTTATGGCAAAAAGAAGATGATAGAGTCCTTTTAGGGGAGTGTCAGCACTATTTGTTACAATGATGCGGCCTGGTTGTTTTTTAATGGTCTCCATGGGATAAAAATTATTTGTATTAATGCCAATGGGAATGGTTTTAAATTTTGACTCAGGAATGTTGAATTCTTTTGCAATATCTTTTTTGCTGCTTTCGGAAACAGTTATGATACAGGACAGTTTTTTTGCCACTTTTTTTTGCATGCTGATAAATGAATACCATCTTAAGGCCTTGACTTTTTTTAGAAAAGATTTTGTACTTTGAATCGCAAGCCTTCTGTCCACCATCATGGGATGATGGATGGTTGCTGTAACGGGCATTTTTTTTGCCAGGGACAAAATACCATAAGACAGACCCTGGTTGTCATGGATGATATCATATTTCTTTTTTGTTTCTTTAAGGTGTTTTTTCACCCGCATTCCAAAGGTCATGGGTTCTGGGTAGCCCATTGTGGAGACATCCAGCCATTCAATCAGGTTAATGGGATCTGCAAGTTCATTTAAGGTCGGGGTTCTGAAAAGATTTTCAGGATTATAAAGATCCAGTGTCTTAAGCATGGTAAGTGTTACATTATTATTTAACCGATTATTTGGCTGGTTATTTAATAATGGATCAGGCGGCCCTGCAATAACCTCGACATTGTGGCCAAGGTCGGCAAGGGCATGGCTTAAGTGCCTGATATAGACACCCTGGCCCCCGCAGTGGGGGTTGCTTCGATAGCTGATAAGGCCTATCTTAAGTGATGAATTCATGAATGTTTTTGGTGCGCCCGGCTGGAATCGAACCAGCGATTTTCAGCTTCGGAGGCTGACGTCTTCTCCACTGGACTACGAGCGCGAAAATCATATAATACTTGAACCATGACTAATGTTCAAGGTCATTTTCAAATTTTTCTCTGGCTTCTCCGGCAACATAGAGTGATCCGGCAATACAAATGGCATCCTCTGCATTTGAAGTTTCAATGGCATGGGTTACAGCCTCTTTTACATCTTCAATAATAGTGACAGGGCATGTGGTAAATCTTTGGGCAGCTTCTTTTAATACTGAGGGGTCAAGGCTTCTGTTGATTTTTGCCTTTGTTATAATAATATGTTGAGCACAGGGAACAAGGCTTTTAAGCATTTTTTCATAGGGTTTGTCATCAAGGATGCCAATGACAAGTGTCAGTCTTCTGTTTTTCAAGGTTGAGGATAAATATTTGCCAAGCATCCTGGCGGCCATAAGGTTGTGCGCACCATCAATAATTACCAAAGGATTTTGCCTGACATACTCAAGCCTTCCCGGCCATTTGGCAAGTAAAAGTCCCTCTTGAACAAGGGTTTCATTAAAATTGTATTTTTTATCAGTCATTTTTAATTTTTCAAAAATCAGTTCACAGGCGGCAAGGGCAAGACTTAAGTTTTCTTTCTGGTGATCTCCGGGCAAGGGTTTTATCAGACGATGAAAGTTTTTGTTCAATCCAGTGTATGTATAGGTATTTTGGTTTGGATTTTTTCTAGTGGAAAAATCTTTTTTATAGATAAAGAGATCAGAGGATTTTTCTTTTGCAAGCTGTTTGATGACGACAAGCCCTGAAGGCTGAGAAATTCCGATGACAACAGGCGTACTCTGTTTGATTATGCCACCTTTTTCTTTTGCCAGATCTTTAATGGTATTACCCAGATATTCTGTATGTTCGATGGACAGGTTGGTAATAACACTCACCTGGGGGTTTATGACATTTGTAGCATCAAACCTTCCTCCCATGCCCGTTTCAATAACAGCCCAATCCACGTTTTCTTTTGAAAAATGGTAAAATCCCATGGCTGTTGCAATTTCGAAAAAAGTAGCTTTTCTTTTCCCAATATCTGCTGCATGAACCGCTTCATAGACGGCCACAATCTGGTCATTTGAAATTTGTTTGCCGTTAATTGAGATCCGTTCATTAAATTTAACCAGATGGGGTGAGGTATAAAGTCCTGTTTTAAATCCGGCTTTTTGTAAGATTGATGCGATATATGTGGCAGTAGACCCTTTGCCATTGGTACCGGCCACATGAACCAGACGATAATTTTTCTGGGGGTTGTTTAAAATTTTTAAAATATTTAATATGGTGTCAAGCTCAAGCTTAATGCCGAAACGGCCAAGCTTGTAAATTTTATCAAGACACTTTTGGTAGGCATTTTTTTTCATTTTTTACAATAAAAAACCCGGTATAAATAATTTAATAAATAATTTATACCGGGTAAGTTTTAATGGTTTAGCTATTTCTTCTGCGTGATCTTGAGGCAGCAATTCTTTGTCTTCTCATTGCTTCTCTCATCTTACGTCGTCTTAACTGACATGGTTTCTCAAAATGCTTTATCACTTTAAGACGTTTGAAGAGGCCATCATTCTGGATTTTCTTCTTCAATATTCTTAATGCTCTTTCAACATCGTTATCAATAACCGTGACTGTAATTTCCTTCAAAAAACATCGCCCCTTTCATAGTGTATTTAAATATCAAGATATTTATAACCGAACTTTGTAGCAAACAAACGCTTTAAAAGCAAGGAAAAAATAAAGCCTTCCCACCCGGAATTGAAAATAGAAAGGCTTTAAAATTTTAAGCTAAACCAACAGGTCTTAGATTTTGGAAATCAACTCATTTGTTACAGATTTAAGATCTTTTTCACCTGCCAGTGTAATATATTTTATAGAAGCGTCTTTTTCTGCCAGATCTCTGAAATAGTAGGAAGAAGCAAGTGTGCCTGTGTCAGTGTCATAGTAGATGGAATGACGTTTATCAATGGCTGTTTCATCCTGATCATCATCCCGTTTGGTCAATGCTCCGCCGCAAACCCTGCATTTGTCTCCATCTGGTTTAATGGCATCAATAAAAATATTGTTTGGGTGGTTGTTGTCGTTTACACAAAGACGGCGGCCCATGATTCTGTTTTTTGCGATTTCCCTGTCAAGAATCATTTCAATAACATAATTGAGTTTGATTCCGGCTTTTTCCAACGAGGCATGAAGTTTTTCAGCCTGAACTTTATTTCTGGGAAAACCGTCCAGAAGCCATCCGTTTTTGCAGTCATCCTGTTTTATCCTGTCAAGAACCATTGGGATGGTAATGTCATCAGGAACCAGATCTCCTTTATCAATGTATTCTTTTGCTTTTTTGCCGAGCTCAGTTCCGCCTTTGATGTTTTCACGGAAAATAGCCCCTGATTCAATGTGGGCAAAATTATATTTATCTTTCAGGATAGATCCCTGGGTTCCTTTGCCACTGCCGTTTGGTCCAAAAAATAGAATGTTCATTTAAGACTCCTTATATTATTTATCAATTAAGTACCTAGTGTTTGAACGAAAACTCACCCATCTACAGCGTTGCTGCAAAATCCTGAAATCCTCATGTACATTAGTACACTCCGGTTTCAAGATTTTTTGCGCCTTGTATATGGGCAACCTTTCGCCCAAACACGGGGTTTTCGGTCAAGCACTACCTATAACTACTGGTACAACTTTTCTAAAGTTGCTTTTTTAAATATAAGAGTGGTTTTTATTTGTCAAGGTTAAGAATAGCCTTGAATGTCAGAATGGATATTGTTATTAGTAGGTGGCAACAAACCATAAAAATTTTATAGGTCATAAGCAAAAAATATATTTAGGAAAAAAGGGGGGGGGTATGACTGAATTAATTGATATCAGAGCAAGGGAAATCCTTGATTCCAGAGGAAATCCAACAGTTGAAGTGGATGTTACCCTGGCCTGTGGTGCAACGGGCAGGGCAGCGGTTCCATCCGGGGCCTCAACGGGCACAAGAGAAGCTCTTGAACTTCGGGATAATTCTGAAAGTCGCTTTTTAGGTAAAGGCGTTTTAAACGCTGTTGCCAATGTCAATGAGGTTATCGCACCTGAAATCATTGGATATGATGCCATGGATCAGGCAGGTCTTGACAGAACCATGATCGATATCGATGGCACGGAAAACAAATCAAGACTTGGTGCCAATGCCATTTTAGGAGTGTCCATGGCAGCAGCACGAGCTGCGGCCAATTCATGTGAAATCCCTCTATTCCGGCATCTGGGCGGGATTAATGCCAGGGTGATGCCTGTTCCCATGATGAACATTATCAATGGCGGGGCTCATGCCGCAAACAATCTGGATATTCAGGAATTCATGATCCTTCCCTTTGGTGCAAATTCTTTTACTGAAGCGGTCCGCATGGGAGCTGAGACCTTTCATCATCTTGCAAAGATACTAAAGGGTGAAGGATTAAGTACAGCAGTCGGGGATGAAGGAGGGTTTGCCCCAAACCTTAAATCCAATGAAGAGGCGTTGGAATATATTATCAATGCCATTGAAGCTGCAGGGTACAGGCCGGGTAAGGATATCGGTATAGCCCTTGATGCTGCCGCTTCAGAATTCTATAAAGATGGCAAATATATCTTCCAGTCAGAATGCAAAGAGCTTTCAGCCATTGAGTTGATTGATTATTATGAACGCTTGATTGAAAAATATCCCTTATACTCCATAGAAGACGGCCTTGCTGAAGGAGATTGGGATTCATGGGGAATCATGACAGAAAGGCTTGGAAATTCCATACAGATCGTTGGGGATGATATTTTTGTAACAAATCCTGATATTTTTAAAAAAGGAATTGAGCTTGGAATTGCCAATTCAATCCTGATTAAATTGAACCAGATTGGAACGGTCACAGAAACGCTGGATACCATTCAAATGGCTAAAGAATCAGGTTATACAACTATTGTTTCCCATCGATCCGGAGAAACAGAGGACTCTTTTATTGCTGATCTTGCCGTTGGTGTAAATTCAGGACAGATAAAAACAGGATCAATGTCCAGGAGTGACAGGGTGGCTAAATATAATCAACTCATCAGGATTGAAGAAATGTTGGGAGATAGTGCATCATTTCCGGAAAATCTTTTTGTTTAATTTTTTAAATTTACGTGTGGCGGTTAAGTTATGTGTGACATTTAGGTTATGAAAAAAATCTTTTTTTCAATCTTTTTTATGCTGTTTTTCATACTGATGCCAGGTATGGGTGAGGCCTTTGTCCCCCAGGCACCTCACCTTCTTCTCCTTGTTGTTGAAAAGATCAAACAGCCTGTTGGTATTGAAGCCTTTCAGACCAAAAAGATTTTTAATTACCAGGACAAACAAGAAGGTTATGTTGAATTAAAGGAAAAACTGATTTATGTATACCCCAACCGACTCAGATCTGCAATTATTTCAGGTACCATAACAGGTTTCAGTGTTGAATCTGATTTCAAATTTTTAAAAGTGACGGACGGGGTTATCGTTTCCCAGGATAAACCACCCATTGATATGTACACGGATATTCTTTTGTATCGTGACTATAAAAGCCTATTAAATAAGCTTAGCTTGGCAGGGATTGATACGACAAAGGTATCTCTTCAAAGATATAATGATATAATTTGCTATGTCATAGGTCGTTCCCCTGCAAAAGGAAAACCCTTTGCAGGGCTCTGGATAGAAAAAGATACGTTTTTACCCATGAAATATGTGGTTGAAAAAAATGGTCTGATGGTTGAATCTTTATATCTTAACTGGCAGCGGTTCAGCAAAACCTGGTACCCGATGCAAGTCAGTATTTTTCTGGACAACCAATTGTTTGCAATGGTTGATATGAAAAGCCTGGATTTAAAATCAGGATTTTCCGCCTCTTTATTTGATATTGAACATATTGAGCGATTATACCCGAGAAACGATCCTGGTTCTTTGCATGAGAATTCCAAACAGGTTGATGAACTTGACAAGGGCCTGGAAAATTTTAAAAAACTATATGAATAACTTTAAACAAGAGAGGAATAATGGCTAAAAACACCAAGTATATTTTTGTTACCGGAGGCGTATTGTCATCTTTAGGCAAAGGGCTTGCATCCGCTTCCATAGGAATGCTTCTTGAAAGCAGGGGCCTGACGGTTACCATACAAAAACTGGATCCCTATATAAATGTCGATCCCGGGACAATGAATCCGTTTCAGCATGGAGAAGTGTTTGTAACAGATGATGGGGCGGAAACAGATCTTGATTTGGGCCATTATGAAAGATTCACCCATGCCAAACTGGGTAAGAATAATAATTTTACCACGGGCAAAATTTATGACCAGGTGATTACCAAAGAACGCAAAGGCGAATATCTGGGTGGGACAGTACAGGTTATCCCTCATATTACCGATGAAATCAAGCGGAGCATCTGCCTTGTCTCTGATGAAGCTGATGTTGTGATTGTTGAGATCGGCGGTACCATTGGTGATATCGAGTCATTGCCTTTTCTGGAAGCTATCCGGCAGTTTAAGACAGATGCCGGGGCATCCAATGTTATCTATATCCATCTGACCCTTGTTCCTTATATTAAAACCGCCTGTGAAGTAAAAACAAAACCCACACAGCACAGTGTTAAAGAACTTAGAAGTATTGGTATCCAGCCGGATATTCTTCTTTGCAGAACTGAGCATTACCTGTCCCAGGAGATTAAAGAAAAAATTGCGCTTTTTTGTAATGTGGGAGCAGATGATGTCTTTACTGCAAAAGATGTGGACTGTATTTATGAAGTTCCCCTGGTTTACAATAAAGAAGGGCTTGGTGATAAGATATTAAAAAAGTTGAATATCTGGGCCAGGGCCCCAAGGCTGGATGAATGGATAGAAGTGGTTGAACGGCTTAAAAATCCAAGATTTTCAGTGAATATAGCTATTGTAGGCAAGTATGTTAACCTGACGGAAAGCTATAAAAGCCTGAATGAAGCGCTTTCCCACGGTGGGGTTTCCAATGATGCCAGGGTTAATCTCCAATATGTCGATTCTACAACCCTGACAGAAGATAATGTTGTAGAAATTCTTTCCAAAAGCGATGGGGTTCTTGTCCCGGGTGGATTTGGCTCAAGGGGGATTGAAGGAAAGATTCTTGCGGCAAAATATGCAAGAGAGCATAAGGTGCCTTATTTCGGGATCTGTCTTGGTATGCATATGGCAGTGATTGATATCGCCAGAAATGTGCTTCACCTTGACGAGGCCCATGGTCAGGAGTTTGATTCCTATACGCCATATCCTGTAATTTATCTCATGAAAGAATGGTATGACGAGCAGACCCAAAAGATTGAAAAGCGGGATGAAGATTCTGATAAAGGCGGGACCATGCGTCTTGGCGCATATCCTTGTAAGCTTGTTCCGGGTACCTTTGCCATGAAAGCCTATAAACAGGAAGAAATTTCAGAACGTCACAGGCACCGCTTTGAATTTAACAATGAATATAAAGATAGACTGGTCGAGGAAGCAGGACTTATCATCAGCGGCACTTCGCCTGATCACGAATTGGTTGAAATCGTAGAGCTTAAAGACCATCCATGGTATCTTGGATGTCAATTCCACCCGGAATTCAAATCCAAACCCCAGAACCCGCATCCATTGTTCAGGGAGTTTATCAAAGCATCTTTAAAAAATGCTAAAAAATAAATCATGAAGAGTTTTATATGACAGGATCAGGCCAATGGAGTCGAAGATTACAATTGAGTGTGGAAATATTAAACTTGAGGGCAGCTTAAGGAAAAACAGGTCTCAAAAGGCAGTGATTATCTGTCATCCCCATCCGCTTTATGGCGGGAATATGGATAATACTGTGGTGATGACCATTGCAGACGCTTTTTTTGAAAAAGGATTTACAACCTTGAGGTTCAACTTCAGGGGAACCTGTAACAGCACGGGCATGTTTGACAATGGAATAGGGGAGCAGGAGGATATCAGGGCTGCCATGTCCTGGCTAATGGAAAAGGATTATCAAAAAATTTATCTTGCCGGGTATTCGTTTGGTGCAAGAATGAATGCTTTGGTGGTTTCAAAGGGGTGTGAAATTGAAGATCATGTTATGGTGTCGCCACCTGTAGGATTTATGAGTTTTGATGAAATTAAAAAAATGCCCTCCGCAGGCCTGATTGTCACCGGTGCTAATGATGAAATCGCTCCAAAAGATCAGATTCAAGAGCATATCAATCGGTGGCAGATTGATCCGCAATATGAAATTATCAAAGATTGTGACCATTTTTATTCCGGCTGTCTTGGAAAACTTAAGACCATACTGACAGATTACTTGTGACCTTTAGGTTACGTGTGACCTTTAGGTTATCTGTCATAAAAAATGGCATTTATCAAATGGACCTTGCTTTGAGGGGTGTATAATGGGATCAACACAACAAAATTTTGATTATATTGTCATCGGTTCCGGGTTTGGCGGAAGTGTATCTGCCTTAAGGCTTTCACAAAAAGGGTATCGTGTGGGTGTCCTTGAAAAAGGAAAAGAATGGAAGAAAGAGGATTTCCCAAAAACCAACTGGAATATCAAAAGGGGTGGATGCTTCAAATTAAATTAAAATAAGGCAAATCTAAAGAAAAGGCTTATAAAATAAGCTAAAATCATGAAATATGGTTTCGATAGTTATAAAAATTTTAAAAGTTTCCTTATAAAATAAAATTAATGCTTGACAAAAATTTATGAATTTGGTTAGCCTTAAAGAAATAGAGCACTCAAATTTTGTTTTATGTCTCTTTTTTGCATTCTTAGGTTGGAGTTGTCTATTTTGTTAAATTTTACACATTATTAAACTTATATATTTTAAGGAGGGGAACCATGCCAATCAAAGGAAACACTCTTATTCTTGACGGTTATACATTAACAATTGAAGAATTGATGAAAGCCGGTAAAGATTTGTCCATGAAAGTTGAAGTTGATGAAAACAATTGGCCCAAGATTAGGGATTGCAGAAAACTGGTTGACAAATGGGCCAATGAAGAACGTTGTATCTATGGTGTAAATACAAGTTGCGGCGGTCTTGTGGATCATCTTCTGCCCAAAGAAAGAGATAATGATTTTCAGAAAAACCTTGTCAGGAGTATCACCACCCAGGTGGGCAGGCCCTTTGAAGATGAGCTTGTCAGAATTTTCATGATCGCCAGGGCCAACTCTCTTTGCCGCGGTTATTCCGGTATTAAAGAGGTCAATTTAAAAATCTATCTGGAAATGATTAATAAAAACGTTTTTCCCCTTGTTCCAAGAAAAGGTTCTCTAGGTACCAGTGGCGATCTAGGACCTTTAGGCTGTATAGCAAGCGTTGCCTTTGGTGAATGGAAGGCAAACTATAAAGGCAAACTTCTGCCGGGTAAAGAGGCAATGAAAGCTGCTGGTATAGAACTTATGTACTTGAGTGCAAAAGAAGGCTTATCTCTTATCAATGGTACTTCCGGAATGGTGGGACTTGCCTGTACAGTTATTACAGAGGCCACCAATACATTGAAAAACTCTGATATTATTGCCGCCTTTGCCATTGAAACCCTTATGGGAAGAACCAATCCCTTTGATGTGAGAGTTCATGAACAAAAATATCATCCAGGTCAATATGCCACTGCCATGAATCTGACCAAACTTTTAACGGGAAGTAATATGGCCATTGATGAACAGGAACTCTCATTGAGACTTCAGACAGTGCTTAAAAAACATGAAGGTATTACCGTGGCAGATATTCCTGTTGAAGATGCCTACTCCATTCGTTGCACCCCCCAGTTTGTGGGTCCCACAAAAGAGGCTGTGCAGCACGCCCGGGAAGTTCTTTTAAGAGAGCTCAATTCCAGTAATGACAATCCTTTGATTTTTACGGAATGGGACACATTTATTCATAATGGACATTTCCATGGTCAGCCCATCTCATTTGTAATGGACTGCCTGGCGATCTCCATGGTCAACATCGGGGTTGTCAGTGACAGGCGAATTGACAGGTTCATGGATGCCAATAACAGCACAGGTCTGCCACCCTTTCTGTGCAAAGAAGACACTGGGGTTCGCATGGGTCTTATGGGCGGTCAGTTCATGACAACATCACTTGTTGCAGAGAACAGAACCCTTGCCGTTCCAGCTTCCATCCAGTCCATCACATCCACGGCAGACTTTCAGGATATAGTCAGCTTTGGTCTGATTGCTGGAAGAAAAGCCAGAAAGATTGTTGAAAATACCAATCATATTCTGTCTTTTGAATTGCTTTGCGCTGCCCAGGCAGCAGATTTAAGGGGTGTTGACTTATTAAGCCCTGCTGGTAAAATCATGCACAAAGCGGTTCGTGAAACCCTTGAGTACATGGATTATGACAAGGTTTATATTGACGATCTTGAAGAACTCAAAGCCAGAATCGAATCAGGTGAATTTGTTGAAAGGGTTGAAAAAGAGGTTGGCGAGCTTCTCATTGTTCACGAAAGAGAATAAGGACAAAACCATGATTGAAAGAAAAACTGGGACGGGAAAACAAATTAGTATTGAAGAACAAATTGAAAAGAAAATTGCAGATGCCTATAAGGAAAAGTTTCCAGTTTCCAAAGAGCATCATGAACGACTGATCAATTATATTCCCGGTGGTGCAACCAGAAGCCTGAGTTATTTTAAACCCTATCCCATTCATATTGATTATGGACAGGGTGCATACGTCTATACCCATGAAGGTCATAAACTTTTTGATGTAACCAATGCCTATGGTGCCATTGTCCATGGCCATGGGGACCTGGATGTTGTCAAGGCTGTTTCTCAAGGCATTGCAAGAGGCTCCCAGTACTCTACCCCCACAAAGGGGCAGTATAAACTGGCAAAGCTCTTATGTGAAAGGATACCCGGGTTTGACAGGGTCAGGTTTGTAAATTCAGGGACAGAAGCCACATTGTTTGCTTTAAGGACTGCAAGGGCTTACACGGGGAAAGACAAGATCCTGAAAATGACTGGCGGGTTTCATGGAACCCATGATTGCGTGGCAGCATCCACAAAAAAGAATGTGATTACTGCAGGGATTCCCAAAGGTATGACCCAGGACATGCTGGAAGTGCCATTTAATGATTTTAATGCCCTTGAACGAGCAGTAAAGGAAAATGCTGACCATTTGGCTGCTGTCATAATGGAGCCCTTTCTTGGGGCTGGCGGTGTTGTGCTGCCAAAGCCTAAGTATCTTGAGCATGTACGGAAAGTGACATCTGATAATAATGTTCTGCTGATTTTTGATGAGATTTTTTCTTACAGGGTCCATACAGGAGGGTGCCAGACGCTTTATGGTGTTATTCCTGATCTGACAACGGTTGGAAAGGTTGTGGGAGGCGGGCTTCCAATTGGTGTGTTTGGCGGCAAGAAAGAAATCATGAATATTTTTTGCCATGAAAACACGGACAGGCCATTATACCATTCCGGAACATTTAACGGGTATGAAACAGTTATGCAGGCAGGATATGCAGCCTTGTCCAAATATGATGAAAAAGCTGTAACCTATATTAATAAACTGGGGGATCATTTCCAGAAAGGCATTTTGGAAAGTTTTAAATCCAATGGATTAAATATCCAGTCCAACCAGATTGGATCGTTGCTGAATCTGCATTTTGTCAATGAACCAATAACAACGGCAGAGCAGGTCTTAAAATCAGAAGAACAGCTTCACACGCTGATGCACCTGTCCTTACTGAACAAAGGATTTTTTACAATTCCAAGGGGGTTATTTATCCTGTCTACCATAATGACAGAACAGGAAATTGATCATCTGGTCAATAAAATAGATGAAACATTAAAAGAATTGTTGCCATTGATTAAAGAAAAATATAACCATTTATTATTGTAATGGGTTTAACTTAACAAAATTCCAGTAAAAGGAAATAAATGGTTCTGGATAAAATTGATAAACAGATTTTAAATACACTTCAAGAAAATGGAAAAACAACAAATTCCAGGTTGTCTAAGATTGTCGGGATCTCAGCTCCTGCAACCCTTGAAAGGGTAAAACGACTGGAGCTTGCAGGGGTGATTTCTCATTTTACAGCTGTAATTGATCCTGAAAAAATCGGATTTACAATTATGGCCATGGTCAATATCAGCTTAAGCCTGAGTAGTCTTTCATCTGTGGCTGCCATAAAGGAAAAATTTGCTGAGCTGGATGAAGTCATTCAATGCTACCAGATTGCCGGTGCAAATGACTTTATCTTAAAGGTGATTGCAAAAGATATTAAAGCTTATGGACAGTTTATGAACATGAAGCTTACCCAGATAGAAGGTATTCAGGTCATTAAATCTTCTTTTGTGATTGATAATGTCAAGGATAAGAAAATGTTTGTCCTTGATTTGGATGAGGAATATGTGGTGTAAGAGATAATAAAATTTTTGTAACAGGAGAAATAAAAAAATGGATAATAAAATAATCATCACAGCAGCCATTACCGGATCTGTTCATATACCAACCATGAGTGATTACCTCCCCATAACTCCTGACCAGATTGTGGAGGATGCGGTAAAAGCCCATGAGGCAGGCGCTGCCATTGCCCATATCCATGTCAGAAATCCTGAAAACGGATTACCCGTATCAGATCCGGATCTTTTCATGGAAGTATGTTCAAAGATCAAAGCCAGATGTAATATGATATTGCTTCCCACCACAGGCGGCGGCATGAATCAGACCACGGAAGAAAAATTGATTCCCATCAAGCAGTTAAGGCCTGAAATGTGTTCTTTTGATCCTGCACCCTTTAATTTTGGTATTTTCCAGATTGCAGGCCGGTTTAAAGAATTTAAACATGAATGGGAAAAAGATTATCTTGAACTGTGTAAGAATGTCACCTTCAGACCAACCTTTAACGATGATATGATCTATGGAAAGACTTTTCTTGAAATTGATACCAAACCAGAACTTGAAATTTATGAGCTGGGCCATGTTTCCTATGTCAAATGGCTGTTTGAAGAGAATCTTTTAAAATCACCGGCACATCTTCAATTTGTATTCGGTCCCATGGTGGGATGGATGACTCCTTCTGTCAAACACCTGGTGCTGATTTATGATGAGGCAAAGGAAGTTCTTGGGGAAGAAAATTTTACCTGGTCAGTTGCCGCCGGCGGAAGATTCCAGATTCCCATCACCACAACGGCTATGGCAATGGGTGCACAGAATGTAAGAGTCGGACTTGAGGATTCAATTTATGCCGGCAAAGGCATTATGGCAAAAGCAAGTGCGGATCAGGTGGGTATGATAAAAAGGATTGCAAAGGAAATGAGCCTTGTGCCTGCAACATCAGATGAGGCAAGACAGATTCTTGGATTAAAAGGATTGGATAAAGTGAATTTTTGAGTAATGAGTTGTGAGATGTGAGTAGTGAGAATATTACCCATATGTTTTTTCATTACCCACCACTCAACGTTCACTACTTTTATATAATTAATTAAAAATTAAGGAGGGCCATCGTTGAATTATTCAGGTTATGCTTCAATTCATGCTCGGCACATTCCTGACAAGGTTTGCCTCATCGAACGAACCCCGGCAAAGGGTGAAAGACGAACCTTTACCTGGCAGGAATTTAATGACGAGATTAATCGAACAGCGAATTTTTTGGCAAAAGAGCTGGGGGTTACACATGGAGATTTTGTCATGCACCTTCAGAAAGATTCTTTGGAATGGCTTGTCACCTATTTTGCCATCATCCGTCTGGGGGCTGTGGTTGTACCCTTAAACTTCCGTTTTGAAAGTTCTGATATCCTGTATGCAGCCGAAGTTTGTAACCCGGATGTATTTATTATCGGGTCTGAATTTTTAGGGGTTGTCCAGCCTGCTCAAAAAGATCTTGCCACCATTAAAAGTTATATATGTGTCGGCAACGATGTTCCTGATGATATGATAGATTTTAAAAGAATCCAGGAATACCAGGATATTTCAAATGCACTGATGGAAGTTGACAGGGATCACGACCTTGCCATGATGTTCACTTCAGGTACTACAGGCAAACCCAAACCTGTACTTCACACTCATTTTTCAATTAATAATACTGCCATTGGTAATGGAATGAGCTATTTCGTTCAAAAGGATGATAATTATTTATTCTTTTTACCTTTATATCACAGTGGGACCATGTTTTTATGGGCACCCTTTTATGCCACTGGTGCGCAAGGAACCATTATAAGAGATTTCAGAGATCCCAAATGGATAATTGAAGCCATTGCCGAGGAAAAATGCACGGATGTACTGTTTGTGGTGCCCATTGGAATTGCTGTGCTAAATGCCATTGAAAAAGGGAATATTATTCTTTCTGATTATGACCTGTCTTCATGGAAATATATGGAGATAGGTGCTCAGCCAGTGCCATTTGACATTATGAAGCTTCTTGTGGAAAAGCTGCCCTGTGCAGTATCAAATATCTATGGCATCACTGAGGGCGGCGGCGGCGGATTGTTCAACCTGTATCCGGAAGATGTCCTTTCAAGACCCGGTTCCATTGGCAAACCAACCTTTGGTGTTGAAGCTAAAATTGTTGGTCCCACAGGCGATGAACTTTCCAATGATGAGGTTGGGGAGCTGATATTCAGGACACCGAGAATGATGCGGGAATACTATTCAAATCCTGAAAAAACCCAGGAAGCATTAAAAAATGGTTGGCTTTCCACCGGAGATTTACTAAAGAAAGATAAAGATGGATATTTTTATATTGTCGATCGAATGAAAGATATGGTCACCAGTGGCGGTGAAAATATCTTTCCCGTTGAAATTGAAGATGCTTTGATGGATCATCCTGATATAGATGATATCGCATGTATCGGATATCCTGATGACAGACTTGTGGAGATCGTTCTTGCAGTGGTTCAAGTCAAAGAGGGAAGACAATTGAGCGAAGAAGATGTGATTGAATTTGCAAAATCAAAATTATCCCTTTATAAGGTACCGCGCAGGGTTATTTTTGATCAGGTCCCTAGAAATCCCACAGGAAAGCTCATGAAACCTCAACTTCGGGAAAAATTTACCGGCAGAAAGGAGGCGTTTAAAAAACTGGATTAAATAAAATTTCCCATTGAGGTTGACTTTTCGTTGAATTATAACGTAGGTTATGGGTCCACTGAGTGGTACTTGGGCAATTGAGCACGACGATATTGTTTAGTAAGTTTTAACAGAGATTGCTTAAAAAGAATCTCATTTTTACATAATCATAAATTTAGGAGGGTGTTCCATGAAAAAATGTAAAGTAGCTTTAACCATTAGCAGTATTTTTTTCTTAATGACAATCCTATCATCCAGTGTAATGGCAAAACAGTTAAACTTCTCTTCCTGGCTGCCGCCGGGGCATCCCATTGTTGCAGATATGATGCTCCCCTGGATGGAAAATGTTAAAAAAGCAACAGGCGGAAGGGTTGATATCACGCTTCTGGCAAAAGGACTGGGCCATCCAAAATCTTACTTTGATATTGTAAAAAACGGTATGGCTGATGCCGGCTATACATGTAACGCTTATTCACCAGGTCGGTTTACATTGTCAGAAGGTGTGGAACTCCCCTTTCTAGGGAACAGCGCAGAGGCAAATAGTGTAGCCTATTGGAGAACCTATAAAAAATATTTTGAAAAAGGCGATGAATATAAAGGCGTACAACTTCTTGGCGTTATGACCCATGGTCCGGGGCAGATTCATAATTCGAAAAAAGTAGCTCAGTCTATTGCTGACCTTAAAGGCATGAAGTTCAGGGTGCCCGGCGGGATTGCAGCACAAGTTGCCGCAAGTCTGGGCATTGTTGGAATTCAAAAGCCGGCCAGCCAGGCTTATGAACTTCTATCCCGTGGTGTTGCAGATGGCGTTGTTCTTCCGCTGGAATCAATCAAATCTTTTAAAATTACCAAAGTGGTTCCATACACCACATTGGTACCGGACGGGCTTTATAATGTTTCTTTTTATCTGGTTATGAACCAAGATACTTTTAATAGTTTCTCTCCAGCAGATCAAAAAGCAGTTATGGCAGTATCTGGTGAAGCATTTGCAAAACTTGCAGGTAGAGCATGGGATGCAGCAGATCGAGTCGGTCTGGCAGACATGAAAGCAAATGGCAATTCTGTTGAAACTGCCTCAAAAGCATTTATCGCAGAAATTAAGGAAGCAACAAAACATTTAGAGGAAGACTGGGTAAAAAAAGCAAATGAGAAAGGTGTTGACGGCGCTGCAGCATTAAAATTTTTCCGTGGCCAAGTAGCAAATTATGACGTTATTAACTAAAAGTAACACTCAAGCCGGTGCGTGGAATTTATGCTTAAATTTTCTGCATCGGCTTTTCGAACCTTTGGTATCAATTGCATTGTTTTTCATGATGGCATTAACTTTTTTTGATGTCATCGGGCGGTATATTTTTAACTCGCCCATTATCGGTGCACTTGAATTAACTGAGTTTTCAATGGCCATTGTAATTTTTTTGGGCCTGGTTCTTCTGACTTCTCAAGAAGGCCATGTGACAGTTGATTTGATTGATAACTTTGTGCCTGATAAAATTAAACCCATTCAAAACATTATCATTAATCTGATTAATTTAGCTGTCCTGATTGTTATCAGCTGGCAGTTGTGGATAAAAGCAGGAGATGCTGCCGAGTATGGGGATAGGACTGAGTATTTGTATATGCCGCTGTCACCATTGATTTTTTTCATGTCAATTATGACAGGTGTAGCCGGTCTGATTTTGTTATTTATTATGATCAATTCGTTAAAAATGGAAAAATAGGTTTATGGAAGCATCTTTAATTGGATTTGCATTTCTTCTCATTTTGATTCTTGCAAAAGTCCCCATTCCTATGGCTATGGCAGTGGTTGGGTTTGTAGGATTTGGAGAGGCTATCAACTACCACGCAGCCCTTAGTATGGTCTCTACGGTCGCCTCTGAAGAAGGAATGAATTATAGCTTGTCCGTAGTACCACTTTTTATTTTAATGGGTAATTTTGTGACGCAGTCCGGACTTTCGCATGAGCTTTATAAGTCTTCCTATGCCTTTTTCGGGCATAGGAAGGGCGGACTAGCCATGGCAACAATCGTAGCTTGCGGCGGGTTCAGCGCAGTATGTGGCAGTTCTTTAGCGACCGCAGCGACCATGAGTAAGGTCGCCATGCCATCCATGCGTAAATTTGGCTATGCCGACAGCCTGGCAACGGGTTCTATTGCTGCAGGAGGAACACTTGGTATCCTTATTCCTCCGAGTGTTATCCTAGTCCTTTACGGGATAATGACTGAAAGTGATATTGGACAACTATTTGCTGCCGGTATTTTGCCGGGTCTTCTCGGAATTATCTGCTACTTAGGCGCTGTTGCTGTTGCAACAAGCATTAATCCGAAAATTGGTCCCAGAGGTGAGCTGGTCGCGTGGCCTGACAGATTCAGAAGCCTTAAAGGGGTGTGGGGCGTGTTGTTGTTGTTCTTTATTGTCATGGGCGGCATTTACGCCGGGATTTTTACACCCACCGAAGCTGCGGGTATTGGGGCAACTGGTGCTTTCTTGTTTACCCTGTTTCGTAAAAAACTTACCCTGGAAATATTAAAGAAGGTTTTAGTTGATTCAGCAAGTACAACAGCCATGATCTTTTTTTTGTTGATGGGTTCATTTATTTTTGCCAACTTTGTCAATGTGGTTGGAATGCCCGATGCTTTAGCAGAATTTGTATTGGGTTGGGATGTTTCACCTTTTGTTGTTGTGCTCATTCTTATGCTCGTCTATATTGTCTTGGGCTGCATTTTGGAAAGTATGTCAATGATTGTTTTAACAGTTCCTGTTTTTTATCCCATGATGCAGGCACTTGGCTTTGATCTCATCTGGTTCGGTATTGTAGTGGTGGTTGTTACTGAAATAAGTTTGATTACTCCACCTGTTGGATTAAACGTGTTTGTGCTGAAGGCTGTATTGCCTGATGTAAAAGTCGGCACCATCTTTAAAGGGGTAACACCTTTCTGGATAGCTGATATTATTCGTTTAACACTTATTGTATTTTTTCCAGCGATTTCACTATTTCTGGTCAGGCTGATGGGTTGAAGTCAGTTAAAATTTTTGGCAATCGTTTTACAATAAAAGCCGGAATTTAAAGAGATGCTCTCTTTAAATCCCGGCTTCTTTTTTATGGGTTAGCCAGATAGATATATTGTTGATTATATATAATAATTTTTATCAAATTTATCCCAGAATTCTTTATCGTCATCTTTCCAGTTGTTACCAAAACGCTTGTTAAAACTGGTTCCCAGTTTTTCAAAGGAAAATTTCCAGGTGGATCTGCCTTGTTTGTGTTTATTCAAAAGTTCATTGATTAATGAATCAAGTACACTTAAATGCTCTTTTGAAAGATAGGAAATAGCTCCTTTTTTAATGGATTCGATCAAGGATTCCGGATTCATTGCGTTTGCCGTCAACATGATGGCGGGGATGCCTTTTTGTACACATTCTTCTAAAAGTTTAATCCCGTTGACCCCCATAATGTCAAGGATAGCAAGATCATAGTGGGTCTGGAGAATTTTTTTGGAAGCTGTCTCATAGTCCTGAGCAACGTCTATCTTTGCTTCATCCAGAATTTCCTGAATGGTTTCAAGAACATCCCATTCATCATCAACAGCAAGTATGTGTCTGCCTTTGAGAAAAGAATCGATTTTTGTCATTTTTTCTCCTTATAAAAAGATATATATAGGTATCAATGGTGTTTGTCTTATAATAATTTTGTCAATATCGTTATTCGCACTATAAATATTAGTTTTTATAGCTTTATTCTTAATTTTATAAAGTATCCAAAACATATCGAAAAGTCAAGCCATTACAGGCATTAAGCAGAAAAGCGACCGTCTACTTTTATTGTGTTAACAAACAAAATGGCTTAAAGTATTTTTTTAACTGACATTTATTCAAAATACAATGTTTTAATTTATCAGAAATGAAAATCGAGGAATACCATCATTGCAATCTCTGTATTAGAAAACATAAAACCGGTTAAATAGAGCTTAAAACCATAGGTGTTTTAAAAGGATAAAAAGATTGACGATGAAAGGGTGAAACGATATGTTTAGAAAAGTTTAATTTATGAAGAATATTTTGATAAAAACAAACTGTTAAAAGGATACAAAAGATTTGAAAAATAATTTTAAAGCAGGCATTGTTCAGTTTGATGTGAAAAGTGGACAGGTTGAGACCAATTTGAATACTGCGCTTGGACACCTGGAAAAACTGGCAGCAAAAAATGTTTCCCTTGCCGTCCTGCCGGAAATGTTTTCCTGTTCCTTTGATAATGAAAACTTAAGCAAACATTCAAAGCTTTCAGATAAGGTCGTGGAAAGTCTTTCTTTTTTTGCCAGAAAGAACCAGATGGCAATTGCTGGAACCCTTCCTGAAAAAGAAAAAGGTCAGATATTCAATACTATGGTGTTCATTGATGTGGATGGAAAGGTAAAAGCAAGATATAGAAAGATACATCTTTTCAGGCTTACAGGCGAACATCTGTATTACACTGCCGGAAATAAGATTGTTACGATTGACTCAAGTTTTGGAAGGCTTGGGTTGATGATCTGTTATGATTTGAGGTTTCCAGAGCTTGCCAGATCTTTGTATTTAAAGGATGCACAAATGATCATTGTGTCTGCACAATGGCCGGAACCAAGAAAAGAGCATTGGAAAACACTGATCAAAGCGCGGTCCATTGAAAATCAATTGTTTATGGTCTGTTCAAACCGGACAGGGACGGAAGGCGACCTAATTTTTCCGGGGATGTCCATGATTGTAGATCCAATGGGAAATGTCCTGACAGAGGCGGCAAACAATGAGAAAATTGCTTTTGCAGATATTGATCCTGGTCTGGTGAAAAAAGCCAGAACATTAATCCCATGCAGTACAGACCGGAGACAAGAGATA
>JACNHV010000197.1:0-14967 GCA_014383445.1 Candidatus Desulfobacula maris
CGATATTGATTTTGTTCGGCGCTATTTCTGTATGGGGTTTAGATACTGACAAAACTGATGAATTAGCCGAACATGTGAATGCTTATTCAGAGGAACAAAAAAAGATTTTTAGACAAAGTATCCCATCCATTGCAAAACAATTTATTGGCATCCCCTATAAGCTTGGAGGAAATCCCCCAAAATCAGGAACATCTGACAATTCCAACCTGTTCTTTTCCATTTACACGTTAGCTGCCCAAAAGGCCGGGTTATCTTATAAAGAATATATGCCCATGAAATATTTTTTACGCAACATAAGGGAAGTGGATGAAAAAAATCTTAAAAATGGAGATCTCATGGTTCTCAACAATGATCATACTGCTATGATTTATCAAGTTGAAAATACAGGGAAAATTCATTTAATCTATGCATCGGAAAAAAGACAGCAGGTTTTATCCTTTAACAGTGATAATATTGTGTTTCAAGTTTACTGGCTGGAAAATCTCAAAGGCTTTTTCAGGCTGTCAGATATAATGCTGGCGCCAGCTAATTGATGAATAAAACAATTAATTTAATCAATTGAGACCATAAAATGGAAAGATTTTTTGTTATTGTTGTTTCCGCTACTATTGGAACGGCTTTTTTCTTCTGGCTTTCCCAGGCTGTTAAAAAGCAATCTATGCAAGACTATATCCTGTCACACCAGTGGCTTTTGCACCCGAACGCAATTTGCTACTGGCGGACAGCCATGGCTACCCTGGGCTTTATACTTTACTTTTTTACCCCTTATCAATCCATTGCTATATTTATATTTACCTTTGCAGCAATCCTTGATGGCGCTGACGGCGTTGTGGCAAGAGGGTGCAATCTTGGGTCCCTCTGGGGCGAATGGCTGGATCCCATGTGTGACAAATTGACCTATTTGCCACCTTTGATTGGATTTGCCTATGCAGGAATTATATCAATAGAATTGGTATGGATCCTTGTGGTCATTGAATTTGTGGGCCAGTTTTTTGCCCGGCGGATTTTGACCTGGATCAAATTTTCCGGAGCTGCCAATAATTTTGGAAAAATAAAGGCCATTATCTGCTTTGGTCTTGTTATTTTATGTGCATTGATGGAGAAAAACCAGGGATTAATAAACATTGTTGATGAAGTGCTCATGGCCTGTATTATTCTTTCATCCGCATCTATGATCTTTAAATTTATCCCCAACCGGCTCTATGCAGATATCCTTTCCGGACTTAATTTTATTTGTGGTGTAACAAGCCTTATCCTGACCCATAATCGTTATTTTGCATGGGCTATTTGTATCATCATCGTCGGGCAATTGTTTGACCTGTTTGATGGCCGTATGGCTCTAAAGCATGGCGGAACCAAATATGGTCCTTATTTAGATGATATTGCTGATTTTGTCAGCTTTGGGCTGGCGCCAGCCTATGTGGTTGTGCAAAAAGGCGGTTCACTTTCCTGGTATATCGGTGGTTTTTTTATTCTTGGGGTTGCATTTCGCCTTGTCCGGTTTATATCGATGGATAAAAAGCGGACTGACCTTCCCGGGGGTATATTCAACGGACTTCCAAGTCCTGCAGGAGCGTTGATTGTTCTTGGTGCCTCTCTTATTGCAACTCCAGGCATATTGTGGGGGATGACCTGTATCTCTGTCGGCTTAATGGTGAGTCATATCCGGTTTGCCCATTTTGGAAGGGTGATCCTCAAACAGATCCCTAAGCCTGTCTTTTTTATGATCAGTGCATCAATTATCCTTATGCTTTCTTATATTTTAAAAACAAAAAATGTCCAGATGTTTGGATATCTGATTCTGGGTTCAGTTCTTGTCTATATGATTGCAGGAAGGAAGTGGATAAGCTAATAAGTATGAACAATACAAATTATAAAACCTTTAAAAAACTATTTCTTTACCACGAGAAAAGATCCCTTTAAGGCTTTAAGGGATAGCTTTCCTCTGCCAGTTGATTGGTTGGATCACCCTCTTGTACCATGGTTCTTAGAATGGCTTTTTCTTTTTCCATTGGCAGACGGCCTGTCATATGGGCAGAACAAACTTGTATTTTATCCTGGTTGATAAAAACAGCCTCAGCTTCTGCCCGGCTATTTTTTTGGATTTTGGTTATGGTTACACTACATTGGATTGTATCTCCAAAATATACGGGATAAATAAACTTAAAATTCATGCCCGTGGCAAGCCAGCCCACCTGGCCGCCAAATTCGCAGAGCATTGACCCGACCAGAAGGCCGTGGCAGATAAGCTCCTTAAAGCCTTTTTCCTTTGTCCAGCGCTCATCATAATGAACCGGGTTATAATCCCTTGTCATATCACCAAATAAAAGGGTTTCTTTTTTTGTAAACCGCCTTTGATATATAAAGGAATCTCCTGGTTTAAGACCATCGATTGCTTTTAAGCGAATCGGGTTTGCCATATTTTTGTCCTAATCCTCTATGTTGACTTTTTATCGTTGGAACCCAGTTTTTGGGCTGTCAAGATTCTGGCGGATAATTCAATTGTTCTTGCGATAAACGCTTCCATTTCATTCGGTTTGATGGGGTTTGCCGATGGCGGCCGATGCTTGAGCGGATCCACAAGTTTTCCATTTTTCGTCATTCGAAAATCAAGATGGGCCCCCGTGGCATACCCTGTCATTCCCACATATCCGATTACATCTCCCTGAAATACCTTTTTATTTTTTTTCATACCCCGGGCAAATTTAGACATGTGATTATAACTTGTGGTATATCCATTATAATGACGAATATTAATATAATTCCCCATGCCCCCTCTGTTGTAGCCGATTTCCGTGATGACCCCATCCCCCACTGTTTTTATGGGTGTGCCTTTGGGGGCTGCATAGTCCACTCCAGGATGAGACCGATACTCTTTAAAAATAGGATGAAGTCTTTTTTTGGTAAATTTGGATGTAATTCGTGAAAATGCAAGAGGTGCTTTTAAAAATGCCTTTTGAAGTGATTTCCCTTTCTCATCATAATATCTTGACACCCCATTTGGGGTTTCATGCAAAAAGGCTTTAAAAAGAGTGCCGTTATTGGTAAAAAAAGCGGCATGAATCTTACCATACCCTGAAAGTGTACCATCCCGATATTGTTTTTCCACAAGAACCTTGAACCGGTCTCCAGGTTGGAGATTCCGGAGAAAATCAATGTCCCAGGCAAAAATATCAGACAATTTTTGTGCCAGTTCATTTAGTTCTCCTGATTTTCTTACTGCCTCAAACAGGGAGGTGGTAATGGTAGAAGATACCACCTCAAGGACTACATCATATTGGATCGGCAATAGGCTGATGGAAAATATGTCGTTTTCCTTTTGAACAACCAGCCTGTCTTTCTTATTAATTTCATATTCAAAACCAACCAGATGATTCTCCTGCAAAATAATTTTATAGGGCCGGCCTGCTCTGATACGTGTAAAGGGAAAAATATCTGAACTGCGACGGCTTATCTCGTATATGGTTTTTAAAGGTAGATATTTATTGAGTAAACAAGATGCTGTATCTCCTTTTTTCACCACCCCTTTTACAACTTGAATGTCGGGCAGGGTAATTAAAAGGGAAGCATTGGTGTTTTTATCTGAATTTGAAGCAGCAACTATGTTTAAGCAGCAATTAAAAAGAATAGCGGCAGTAAAGGTTATAAAAAGAGTTCTTTTTGTATAAGCCCTTTTCCGGCTCCGGCATATTCTCATGTTTTCTTCCTGTTTAAACAACCATTCAACAAAATTCTTTGGAACAATATACAAACAAAGAGTTTTAGTAAAGATAATTTTTCAAACAAATCATCGACATCTCTTTAAAAGGGCCTGGATTTAAAATTCCGGCCCTTTTAAATGATTTGTATCTGTTTAAAATGCTATTTGTCTTCTTTGCCGATCTGGGCCATCATTTTAAACATTGTATATTTATCTGTTACTTCCTCTCCAATTTTAGCCCTCAGCCGTTTTGACTCTTCAGGAAAACTTTTTTCCAGGGCAGCAAACCGTGTTTCACCGCTAAGAAATTCCTGTATGGTTCCATCCGGTTCTTTTGAATCTAGAACAAAGGGATTCTTGCCTTCTTTAATCAACTCAGGGTTATACCTGTAGAGGGGCCAGTAGCCGGATTCAACTGCCAATTTCCCTTCAAGCTGGGATTTTCCCATGCCTTTTCTGATCCCCTGGTTGATACACGGGGCATAACATATGATCAAAGATGGTCCTGGATATTTTTCAGCCTCAAGAAAGGCTTTCAGGGTCTGGTTCTTGTTTGCCCCCATGGAAATGGATGCGACATAGACATACCCATAGCTCATCATCATCCGGCCAAGGTCTTTTTTACCAATTTTTTTACCCGTGGCAGCATATTTTGCAATGGCACCAGTGGGCGTCGCCTTGGAAGACTGTCCGCCAGTATTGGAATAAACTTCCGTATCCATGACCAGGATATTTATATCTTCTCCCGAGGCAAGGACATGATCCAGGCCGCCGAACCCAATATCATAGGCCCAGCCGTCACCGCCAAAGACCCAATGAGATTTTTTTACAAATATATCTTTTTCATTGTAAATCTCTTTTAAGATGCCTTGGGTTTCGTCCTTTAATAATATTTTTAATAAAAAAGAATATTTTTTAGACTCGTCTGCATCATCTTTTCCTGCTATCCAGCCTTTTAACGCATCTTTTACTTCCGGGGATATCTGGGTTTCAAGGGCCTGTTCAATTTTTGCTGCCAGGGTTTTTCTACGGGTCTGGGTTGCCAGCATCATGCCATACCCGTATTCTGCCGCATCTTCAAACAAAGAGCTTGCCCATGCCGGACCCTCCCCATCTGCATTTGTGCAGAAGGGCGTTGCCGGTGCCGACCCGCCCCAGATGGATGAACATCCCGTGGCATTGGCAATGGTCATTCTTTCGCCAAAAAGCTGGGTTAAAAGTTTTGCATAGGGTGTTTCACCACAGCCTGCACATGCTCCGGAGAATTCAAGAAGAGGCTGAAAAAGCTGGCTTCCCTTAACAGTATCTCTTTTGAGTATATCGGTTTTAAAAGGGATAGTTTTAGAAAATTTATGATTATCCACCTGGGTTTCAACCTGGCTGGCCAAAGGCTTCATCTCAAGGGCAATGGTTTTGGCAGGACAGATATCTGCGCAATTTCCACACCCCTGGCAATCCAGAGGATTAACCTGGATTCTGAACTTATACGCCTCCATTCCTTTTCCTTTGCCATCAATCGTAACAAAGTTTTCAGGAGCATTGCCAAGTTCCTTGTCTGTGGCAACGATGGGTATAATCGCTGCATGGGGACAGACAAAGGCACACTGGTTACACTGAATGCAATTTTCAGGAATCCATTCCGGTACATCAATGGCAACTCCCCTTTTTTCATACTGAGAGGTTGCCTGTTCAAAAACGCCATCCGGCGCAAAGGCACTTACGGGAAGATCATCTCCGCCCTGAGCATTGATTTTTTTCATGACATTATCCACAAACGGCGTGGTTTGTTCAACGGCCTTTTCTTCTTTTTTACCATCTTTCCAGGCCTTTGGAACCTTTATTTCAACAAGGTTTTCAAGGGTTTTATCTACTGCTTCCATATTCATTGAAACGACTTTTTCACCTTTTTTACCAAACTTTGCTTTTATGTCTTCCTTTAAAAGGCTTATGGCTTTTTCAACGGGAAGAACATTGGCAAGTTTAAAAAAACAGGTCTGCATGATCATGTTAATCCGGCCACCCAGGCCAGCTTCTCCGGCAATTTTAACGGCATCAATATTAAAAAACTTGAGTTTTTTATCATAAATGGTTTTTCTGAGATCACCGGGAATAAAAGTTTTCATCTCTTTAACAGACCAGGGAGAGTTCAGAAGAAAGGTTCCCCCTTGTTTAATTCCTTTCAGGACATCATAAAGCTCCACATAATTGGGTTTATGACAGGCAATAAAATCAGAGTTGTCAATCTGGTAGGTTGACTGGATGGGTACATCGCCGAATCTTAAATGGGATACGGTCAGCCCCCCTGATTTCTTTGAATCATAGGCAAAATACCCCTGGGCATATTTATCAGTATTGTCGCCTATAATAGCAATGGCACTCTGGTTTGCACCAACTGTTCCATCAGCTCCAAGGCCCCAGAATTTAGCGGCAATGGTTCCTTCAGGTGCCGGATGGAACCCGGTTTTCACTTCAAGGGATGTATGGGTGACATCATCGACAATTCCCACGGTAAAATGATTTTTCGGCTGAAGGGATGTCATGTTGTCAAAAACAGCTTTAATCATATTTGGATTAAATTCCTTGGAAGACAAACCATATCTTCCACCAACAATTTTAGGCCGTTCTCCGTATTCCATGAATGCTGTACAAACATCCGTATAAAGAGGTTCGCCAAGAGCACCCGTTTCTTTGGTTCTGTCAAGAACAGTCAGTGTCTCAACCGTTGCCGGAACCGCCCTGAAAAAACTTTCCCTGTCAAAAGGTCTGTAAAGACGGACTTTGACAAGTCCAAGCCTCTCACCCTGGGTATTGAGCTGGTTAATGGATTCTTCAATGGCTTCACAGCCCGAACCCATGGCGACAATCACCTTATCTGCTTCCGGATCTCCCACATAATCAAACAGATTATATTGTCGGCCCGTCAGGTCACCCACTTTTTTCATATACTTTTTTACAATACCCGGAATTTTAATATAATATGAATTGGCAGCTTCCCTACCCTGAAAATAGATATCCGGGTTCTGGGCCGTTCCTCTGGTATCCGGATGTTCCGGATTTACAGCACGCCTCTTAAATGCGTTAAAGGCATCATAATTAAACAATCCGGCCATATCTTCATATTCAATCATTTCAATTTTCTGTATTTCATGGGAGGTTCTAAACCCATCATAAAAATGCAGGAACGGTACGCTGGCTTCAATGGTTGCAAGGTGGGCAACCAGGGCAATGTCCTGGGCCTCCTGAACAGAATTTGATGATAACATGGCAAAACCTGTTTGACGGGCAGCCATGACATCCTGGTGATCGCCAAAAATGGAAAGGGCGTGTGCAGAAAGAGAGCGTGCCGTCACATGGAAAACACTGGGCAGAAGCTCACCGGCAATTTTATACATATTGGGTATCTTGAGTAAGAGTCCCTGGGATGCTGTAAAGGTTGTTGTAAGGGCTCCTGCAGAAAGAGAGCCGTGAACCGCTCCTGCAGCCCCTGCTTCAGACTGCATCTGCTTTATGTTCAACACCTGGCCGAATATGTTTTTTCTGCCTTTAGAAGCCCAGTTATCTGCGATTTCACCCAAAGGGCTTGAAGGTGTGATGGGATAAATAGTTGCAACTTCACTCATGGCATAAGCCACATGGGTTGCTGCTGTATTTCCGTCTATCGTCTGCATTCTCTTTTTCATAGTTTCTTCCTCGTTAATTAATTAGAGAACCTGGCTTAATGCCTCGTCCAGCTTTTTGACCGTGCGATCAATATTTTGCAGTTTGTCCAGGCCGAACAACCCAATTCGAAAGGTTTGGAAATCTTCTGGCTCATCACACAGCAGGGGAACCCCGGCAGCGGTCTGTACTCCTATCTCAGAAAATTTTTTCCCATTGTGTATGCCGACATCTTCTGTGTAGCAAACAATAACACCCGGGGCCTGGAAACCCTCTGCCGCCACAAGTTTGATGCCTTTGCTTTTGAGAAGCGCTTTGACTTTATTGCCAAGCTCTTGTTGCTCTGCACAGGCTTTTTCAAAACCATAACTTTCTGTTTCTTTCATTACATTGCGAAAACCTCTGAGAGCATCTGTAGGCATTGTTGCGTGATACGCATGCCCGCCGTTCTCATATGCCTCCATTATTTTAAACCACTTGAACAAATCGCAGGCATAACTGGTACTGACCGTGGTTTCTATTTTTTCTCGAGCAGCAGAACTTAGCATCACTAAACCACTACAGGGAGATCCGCTCCATCCTTTTTGCGGCGCAGTTATAAGAATATCAATGCCATTAGCTTCCATATCCACCCAGATTGCGCCGGAGGCAACGCAGTCTAAAACAAATAGGCCTCCATTTGAATGTACGACATCTGCTACTTCTCGAAGATAATCTTTTGGCAGCATAATGCCTGATGAGGTTTCAACATGAGGAGCAAAGACGATTTCTGGTTTTTCTGCCTTGATCGTTGCTACCACTTCTTTGATTGGAGCAGGCTCAAACGCAGCAGGCTTGCTGTCATTGACTGGACGCGCTTTCAATACAATAGATTCGGAAGGAATATTACCCATATCAAAAATCTGAGTCCAGCGGTAACTAAACCAACCGTTGCGAAGAACAAGACATCTTTTACCCGTAGCAAATTGCCGTGCCACAGCTTCCATGGCATAAGTGCCGCCACCCGGCACGACAACAACCGCTTTAGCGTTGTACACTTTCTTAAATGTTTTGGAAATATCCTTCATCACTCCTTGGAATGACTGCGACATATGGTTAAGTGAGCGGTCTGTGAAAACCACTGAGTATTCAAGAAGCCCATCAGGGTCAACATTTGGAAGTAAGCCTGGCACCTCTGTCTCCTTTTTTTAAAATATAAAATTTGTCTGAATTGTTTTTATATGGCAGGAATAAAAAATTTGCAAGAGGGAAAATAAAGAAGAATTCCTGTTAATTTTTATTCAACTGTGATAAAAAGGCCCGGTGCAAGCAATATATTATTTATAACTTAAGGATAAAGGGATGGAATTAATATCTTCAACACATTCTGTCAGCCGGTACCATATTGATGGAAAAATTGAGGGTTCTATAACAGAAGAAGTGCAAAATATTATAATGCCAAAGTTCATGAAGCGTCTTTTGTCCTTCCCCGGTTTGCGGAAAAATTGATTGGGACGTCATGAGCATCTCTTCTACTCCTTACAGATCCGGAGTCCTATGGGATTTTTCAGGGCAAGTGGTTCTGATCACAGGCGGGACATCGGGCATCGGGCTTGCCACGGCGAAAATGGTATTGTCGGCAGGAGCAACCGTCTTTCTGGTTGGCACCAGTCAGAAAAAAGGGGATCATGCCATGGAGGTGTTAACCGCTTTTGGCGAAAGGGTATGTTTTATCTGTGCAGATGTGTCGATTGTCGCCGAGTGTGAACGTGTGATTCAAATAATAGAAGAGCAATTCAAAAAACTTGATGTTGTTGTAAATTCGGCCGGTGTGTTCCGGTCCGGCGTTATTGACAGCGTAACGGAAGAGCAATTCGACCGGATCATGAACACCAATGTAAAAGGGACCTTTTTTATCTGCAAATATGCGGTGCCGCTGCTCAAAAAAAGCCGGCATGCATCCATTATAAACATTTCTTCTGATTCAGGCCTCCATGGGAGCCGGGAATGCCCCGACTATTGTGCGTCAAAGGGAGCCGTCACCCTGTTGACCAAAGCCCTGGCCCTGGACCTGGCCTCTGAAAACATCCGCGTAAATTGTGTCTGTCCCGGGGATATTGTAACACCCATGCTTGAACAAGAGTGTGCAAAACAAGCAGACAGTGATGCATACCTTTCGGCGTTGACTGATCCTTACCCTGTGGGGCGATTGGGACAGGCAGAGGAGGTCGCCTCGGTTGTGTGTTTTCTTGCCTCAGATGCAGCGTCATTTGTAACCGGGGCTGCCTGGCCGATAGATGGCGGACTTACCGCCCAATAAACCAGCCATAAAATAAACCAGCACTTTTTTTCTTATTCAGGGCTGTTGCTGGGTAATACAATGGATATCGCCACCGCCGAGAAGGATTTCCCTTGCCGGTACCCCGATGACTTTTCTTTTTGGAAAAAGGGCTTTGACAATGGTGATGGCTTCAGTGTCACGGGGGTCATCAAAAAGGGGCATGACAATGCCGGCATTTGCAATATAAAAATTAACATAAGAGCCTGCCATACGGGCTCCTGGCTCTCTTTGCATGGTCTGGCCGATTTGTTCGATTCCACGGCTTTCTTCTGCACTGATGTAAAGGGGACCCGGCTGATGGATTTTATGAATAAAAAGTTTTCTACCTTTGGCATCACGGGCATTTGACAACCTTTCCAGGGCATCACAGGAAATTTCATACTGGGGGTCAGACCGGTCATCGGTCCAGGTAAGCAGCACTTCACCAGGTTTTATAAAACAGCACAAATTATCGACATGACCGTCAGTTTCATCCATATAAACCCCCTGGCCAAGCCAGAGAATTGTTTCTACCCCAAGATACTCTTTTAAAAGCGTTTCAATACGGGCTTTTGATAGAGAAGGATTTCTGTTGGGGTTCAAAAGGCATTGTTCCGTTGTGATCAGTGTGCCGTCTCCATCAGTATGAATGGAACCGCCTTCAAGTATGAACGGCGCCTTGTAGCCTTTGATTTTTTGATTTTCCATGACAGCGCCAGCCACTTTTTCATCCTTATCCCATGAAAAATAGAGACCGCCGTTAAGGCCGCCCCAGGCATTAAAGCCCCAGTCAACTCCCCGGACATCTCCGCCCTGGTTCTTTACAAAGGTGGGCCCGACGTCCCGCATCCAGGCATCATCAGACTCCATTTCAACAAGGGTGATCGTTGAAGGCAAATGCCTTACTGCAGCTTCAAACTGCCTTGTTGAAACTCCTATGGAAACAGGTTCAAATTGTGATATAGCCTTTGCAACAAGGGCAAATGCCTTTTGGGCAGGTTTAGCATCACAACGCCAGTTGTCTTTTCTTTCCGGCCAGAGCATCCAGCATCTGGTATGTTTTTCAAATTCACCCGGCATTCTAAAACCGTCCTGGCGGGGAGTCGTACTGAAAATATGGGTCATGTTATGACTTCTGATATGAAGGTGACAGACAATCCGCTAAAATGAAAGGGATTGTCTGTCACCATTGGATTTATGGAGAAAAGATCTAATGAGATTTAACCCTTGTCCATGTCTGGTCAATCATATTATTATCTTTTCCAAGATCTTTTACAAAGTTAAGGGTCTTCATAATTTCCGGTGTCGGCCAGATGCCCGGGTTTACCAGATCCTCTTTGGTCAGAAACGGAACTGCAGCATCGTTGGGAGTTGCATACTGGTTGTAATTGGAAAGAGATGCGCCAACTTCCGGTTCAAGCACCCAGTTGATCCATTTATGGGCAGCATCAAGATTCGGTGCTTTTGCAGGGATACACATGGAATCTATCCAGATCTCACTGCCCTCGTCGGGAACAATAAATCCAAATTTTTCAGGTTCCTGGGAAACAGTCTGGATGGCATCCCCGTTATAGACGATGGCAGCATTTGCCACTCCTGAGATCACATCATTTTTGCCGCCAACACCGCCTTTGAACCCGAGACATCCGCTGCGTTTTTTGGTGTCGATCAAAAGGTCAGAGGCTGCTTTAAGCTCTGCTGGAACGACGGAGTTAAAATCATATCCCAGATACAAAAGGGCAATGCCCAGCATTTCTCTGACAGAATCGATCAGGTAAAATGAACCCGGATTTTTAGCAGGATCGAACAGAATCGCCCAGGAGGTCACGTCACTGTCTTTTAATTTGGCTTTGTTATACATCAGACCAACGGTTCCCCACTGCCAGCCCACAGAAAATTTATTCCCCGGATCAAAAGATATATTGGAAAATTTATGCCCGAGATTTTTTAAATTTGGTATTTTGGAATGATCCAGAGGCGTTAAAAGCTTAAGGTTGATAAGGCTGGGCATGATATAATCCGATGGAATGATGATATCATACTGGCCCAGGCCACCGGCCTGAAGTTTTGCCATCATTTCTTCATTGGATTCATACATGTCTAACTGTACTTTTATACCGGTTGCTTTTTCAAAATCCTTGGGCATATTTTCTTCATCCATGTATTCAGACCATGTGAAAATTTTCAGAACGCCCCCGTCACTCCATGCCATCCCAGGCAGAAGGATCAGAACTGCCAGAACCGTAAACAATAGTTTTTTCATTTTAATTTCTCCTTTGTTTTAGTTAATGATGCCTAAGTAGATATTCCCTTTTTATTTTATATTCACTTTTCTTGTAAACCTTTCCATGCAGATGACCATGATAATGGTGACCATCAGGACAAGGGTTGAAAGTGCATGTATCTGCGGGGTTACAACCCTTCTGACCGCCGCATATATATACAAAGGAAGGGTGACCGAATCCGGGCCCGCAGTAAAGAAACTGATGACAAAATCATCAAGGGACAGGGTAAATGCCAGCATGGCACCGGCAACAATGCCGGGCATGAGTAATGGTAATGTCACCTTTAGCAAGAGGTAAGTGGTATCGGCATAGAGATCTCTAGCCGCCTCTTCCACTTCCTTGCCTATACTCACCAATCGGCTTCGAACCACCAGTGCCACAAATGCGGTCTGAAAAGTAATGTGGGCAATAATCATGTTCAACAGCCCTGGTTCGAACATGGATGACAATGCCCGAAGAAAACCAAATGCCACCACCATGGCAGCCGCAAAAATGATATCCGGAATAATGACCGGCAGATGCAGGATCAGGTCAAGAGTTGTATTCATTTTTCTAGGCCAGGGGAACCGGTCCATACCAATGGCAAGTATTGTTCCAAGAAGAGTGGATACAATGGTCGATACAATGGCCAGAACCAGTGTGTTCCAGGCAGCATGGAGAATCATTTCATTCTGGAACAACTTCAGATACCAGTCCAGGGTAAACCCTTTCCATACCATTCCGTATTTGGTATCATTCACTGAAAAAAATGCAACCGACAGAAGGGGAATGTATAAAAATACCATAGTACAGATGGCGGTAATACTGACCAGCAGGTTTATCTTTCTCATAATAAATCAATATCCTTATTTCTTCTCTTATACAGATAAAGACTGAACATCGTCAAGACCATAAGTCCCATACTTATGGCAGCACCAAACGCCCAGTCGCGGCTGGTTCCGAACTGCTGCTGGATCAGATTTCCCACCAGCATGTATTTTGCCCCGCCAAGAAGATCCGGAACAACAAACATGCCCATGGCCGGCACCAGGGTCAGAATGATCCCCACGGACAGGCCGGGGAGGGTCTGGGGCAGAATGGCGTGCATAAAAACCCGGGTATTGGACGCATATAAATCCTGGGCTGCTTCCACAAGGGTCCAGTCCAGACGTTCTATACTGGAAAAAAGCGGCAGGGCAACAAAGGGAAGAAACATGGAAATCATCCCGAGATATACGGCAAAAGCACTGGGATACAACGGCATACCCGGGGCGATAAACTTGAAAAAAGCGGCAAGCTTTGCCAGGGGCATGTCCGGAGCAAGAATCAAAAACCAGGCATAGGTGCGGATGACCATGTTGGTCCAGAACGGAATAATGACAATGGTCAGCCATAGATACCGCGTTCTAGGCGGCTTTCTTGCAATGTAAAAACAGAGCGGGTATGAGAGAAGTACGGATAAAGCAGTGGTAACAACGGCCACCCATACCGATCTCCAGAGGATTAAAAGATAATCCGGTGTCCATCCAAATATGCCGTATCCAATGAGCCGCTTATAATTTCCCAGCCCAAATTCCCAGACCAGCTCACCATAAGCGCCCCTGCCGGCAAAACTGACCACAACCAGAATCAGGCCGGGCAGGACCAGAAACAGAATCAGCCACAGCATGCCCGGTGTCAGAAACAAAAGTCCCCGCTTGATCAGTTTTTTTCCGGTAATCAGCTCCCCATACCAGATCAAGAGTTTATTCATTTAGCACCGCTATTTCTTTAGGAGCCATATCCAGCCAGACTTGATCTCCGATCTGGATATTTTTATAGGTGCTGGTTCTAAGCCTTATCGGGCCCGGGCTCAGCCAGAGATCCAGATTGGTTCCCCGGTAGATCATTTCGGTGACAGTTGCTCTGATACCATTTTTATCCGGTTTTGTATCAGAAATCCTGATCCATTCGGGTCGGATGGCAATCAATCCTTTTTTCCAGGAAGGGGGCTTTTCCAGTTCAAATATTCCAAGTTCGGTGTGAAATTGTCCGTCGTGGTAAGTTCCCTCAATCAGGTTAGCTGTTCCCAAAAATTCAGCCACAAATTTATTTTTTGGAGATTCATACACTTCCACAGGTGTACCGAACTGGATAATTTTTCCATCCTTCATCACGGCAATCCTGTCTGACACCACAAGGGCTTCATCCTGGTCATGGGTCACCAGAATAAAGGTCTGGCCGAGCTTTTGCTGCAACCGTCTGAGTTCCACCTGGACCTGGGCCCGAAGCTTTGCATCCAGAGCTGACATGGGTTCATCCAGGAGAAGAACCTTGGGTTCATTCACCAGAGCCCGGGCCAGAGCCACCCGCTGATTCTGCCCCCCGGAAAGCTGGTGGGGAAACCGTTTGGTCATCTGCCCGAGTTCCAGCATTTCCAGTGTTTTTTTCACTCTTTTGTCCACTTCAGGTCCGGGAACTTTCCTGGACCGAAGTCCAAATGCAACATTTTCAAAAATATTCAGATGGGGAAACAGGGCATAGCTTTGGAAAACAGTATTGATCTGGCGCCTGATAGCTGGAAGAGCTGTGATTTCTTCTCCCTCCAGGATGATCGTGCCGGAATCCTGCAGTTCCAGCCCGGCGATCATGCGGAGCAGGGTGGTTTTACCGCATCCGGAAGGACCCAGCAATGTGAAGAATTCTCCGGAATGAATTTCCTGAGAAACATCCTCCACTGCTTTAACGTTGCCATAGGTTTTATTGATTCCCCGCAGTTGCAATCCCTTCATGTCTGATATCATCTTCCTTTTATTTTAACGGTTGTAACAGCACAAAATATGATCTTAAAATCCTTGTTTAAAGGCCTTGTCGTCTATGGCTTTCTTATATTCAGAGTCCATCTCCATCATGTTGGAGGGAAATCCATAGCCGGGCAGTCTTTGCATAAAGGGCTCTGCCGGGAAATTTTCCGGTCCCAGTACCCCTATTCCTTCCCAGATTCCCTTGGACAGCAATTCCATCATGATGACGGGACCGACGGCTGTCTGGGCAACAACGGCCTGGCT
>JACNHV010000197.1:15311-39473 GCA_014383445.1 Candidatus Desulfobacula maris
CCCTTGTCTTCAAAATACCGGGGAAACATCAAAACTTCTTCATGTTCAATGTTGATAACTTCCTGGTCACCCACGGGCTCGGGAAATCTGAATATTTCAGGCTCGGAAAAAGACTCGGTGACATACCAGCCTCGTTCTTTTTCCCAGATGATGGGGGGATTAAGGCATTCTTCTATGGTGGTCCATATAGAAAATCCAAAGGCGATGTCAATGCCCTCAACCTCCATGTTGTCTGCATCCCGGACATTCAACTCGTGGATCTCGTCAAAGAGATGATCCAGGGCGTAACGGGCAAAGACATTAACCATGCCGGGCTCTACCCCAGATCCGCACAGGGCGAGATTGTTTTTTTCCACCCAGAGGTCATGCTGGGCATATTGGACATCTCCCAGTTTGACTCCAATTGTTCCATAGGGGTCTTCTTTGTCCCTGAAGGACATGCTCATGGCCATGTCCATGTATTTGGCACCGGTTTCAAGAGCGGCCCCAAAAATGGGCATATTAAATATGGGATCACATGCATTCATGATAAAATCCACATCATATTTTTTGGCAAGGGCAATGATCTGGGACTTTTTGCTTGCATCAATTTCTTCCGCCGTCAGCCGGGCGTCACTGAATTCTGCAACCACCAGTTCTGCTCGTTTGACGTTATAATCACAGACAATCATACGTTCCAGCCATTGGGCATCTGGATCATTTTTTGTTGCAATTGATACAATGGCTTCACCCACACCACCTGCTCCCACCAGTAAAACCCTCATAAATCCTCCATAAATTATAGTAAATAAAATGGTCTGTCATGATCCAACGACATGAATGCAAAAAATATCGTCGTCATGGTGTTAGTCTATGGCAGTCCCCCACTCAAAAGTATGTTTCCCATATTGCATGATCAAAGAGGTTTCAATGTTTTTGATCCCCTCGATTTTATTGATTTTTTCAAAAATCAGGGCTTTAAGGTCTTCAAAACGGGGCACTATAAAGTCGGCATCCACGTCTGTACCTCCGGTGGAAAGCACGACATACCAGAGCTCCTTGATGGCCACCAGTTCTTCCATGATTCTGTCTTTTTGTTTTAAATCGATGTTGATTTTGAAATTGCCGGCCACCTGGAATCCCAGGTCAAAGGGGTTGCTCATGGCGACAATTTTGATAATGTTTTCGTCTATAAGGCGTTTGAACCGTGTCCGAACAGTTGACTCTGCAATGCCTATTTTTTTTGCAATGGCTATATTTGAGATTCTTCCATCCTTTTGCAGTAATTGAATCATCTGGGAATCAATAGTATCAATTTTTGCCTGGTATCGTTTCATTTATTCAATCACCATTTTCTTTCGTTTTTATTGTTTAATTACTTTAAATTCGCAATATATAAAACAACTATTTACACCTTACGATTAAATTGTCAAATATTTTATTGACAAATAATTTTTGGTAATCTATTTTTTCAATCAGACATACTGTTTTTAACCAACAGGATAGCAAAAAGGGAGAAAAAATGATGGATTATAAGGATTCGGTCTTAAAGGAATCTTCTCAGGTATTGGATTATATTTTAAAGGATAAGTTGACAGAAGAAGATAAAGATCGGATTACCAAGGACTC
The DNA here is from genome assembly GCA_014383445.1 of Candidatus Desulfobacula maris. Taxonomy (GTDB): domain Bacteria; phylum Desulfobacterota; class Desulfobacteria; order Desulfobacterales; family Desulfobacteraceae; genus Desulfobacula; species Desulfobacula maris. Next base: position 16,920 of record JACNHV010000197.1, read on the forward strand.
GATTGACAATTTTAATAATCATGTCAATCCCGGATGGTTGAAATATAGAAAATCAGTCTCCACAGATGCCACTTTTGTTGAATGGGCAGATTCTGAAGAGACGTTTACAGATACATACGGCAATGAATTTATTGACTGTCTTGGTGGATTCGGCGTATACACGGCCGGCCACAGGAATCCTGAAATCGTAAAGGTTGTTCAGGCACAGCTGAACCGGTATGCCCTGCACAGCCAGGAGCTGGTCGATCCGCTGAGGGGATACCTGGCAAAACTTGTGGCCATGTGTACGCCGGGAGATCTGCAATACGCATTTTTCTGCAATGGCGGGGCCGAGGCAGTTGAAATGGCGCTGAAACTGGCAAGGCTTGCCACAGGAAAACATTATTATATTTCAACGGTTGGCGGTTTTCACGGCAAGTCAATGGGGGCGGTATCGGCTACAGGCAAAGGCCTTTATAGAAAGCCCTATCTGCCGATCATCCAGGGATTTCAGCATGTGGAATTCGGAGATGCAAAAGCCGCTGAAAACGCCATTAAAAATCTGATTGCCGTTGGAGAAACTGTGGCCGGCATGATTGTGGAGCCCATCCAGGGGGAAGCCGGAGTTATTTTACCACCGGAAGGATATTTAAAAGAGTTAAGGGCCATCTGTGATAAATACAAGGTTGTGCTTATTTTTGATGAAATCCAGACCGGAATGGGACGGACCGGCACCATGTGGGCCTGTGAAGATTATGATGTTGTTCCGGATATCCTGACCTTTGGAAAGGCCTTTGGCGGGGGGATAATGCCCATTACCGGTATCATCGCAAGACCTCATCTCTGGACGGAACAATTAAAGGAAAATCCCTGGATTTTAGGATCTCCGACCTTTGGCGGCAACCCACTTGCCTGCGCTGCAGCCATTGCAGCGATTAATTTTACCATCAAGACAGATCTGCCGGGACAGATAAAGGAAAAGGGCAGGTATTTCATGGATCACTTGCTAAAGCTAAAAGAAAAGTATTCAATCCTTGTAGATGTCAGAGGAAAAGGATTTCTCATCGGTCTTGAATACAAGACGCGGCAAATCGGCTGGGCTGTTTCCAAGGGTCTTTTTAAACGACACGTCATGACCGGCGGCACACTGAATAATGCCAGGGTAAACCGGATCGAACCTCCGGGAATTATTGCTTATAAAACCATTGATACCATAATTGAGCGTTTGGATGAAACCTTGACAGAAGTAACAGAACAGTTCAAATAATAAATAATAAAGGTCCGGGCAACTTGCCTGCCCGAGAGACAAACCATGAAAAGAAAGGAAAAGGTATGAAAATTATAAGGGTTGATATGGCTGCCGGGAAAATAACCAATCAAGAAGTAGTGCCAGCTTTCATTGGAATGGGGGGGAGGGGACTGACATCCTTTTATGTTAACAAAGAAGTCCCGCCGAAATGTGATCCGCTCGGGCCTGAAAACAAGCTTGTTTTTGCACCCGGATTTTTGAGCGGATCTTCCCTTGTGAACTCTTCCCGATTTTCCATCGGGGCAAAAAGTCCTTTAACCGGCGGCATAAAAGAGAGCAATGTTGGCGGGACCGTTGCAGTGGATATGGCAAGCATTGGCATTTCTGCCATTATTGTTGAGGGTCTGCCTGAAAAGAATCGGTCCTATATCCTGAAGGTTGATAAAGAGGGCAATGCCGTCCTTCTGGATGCCGGCGGACTCTGGGGCAAACGAACCTATGACCTTGTTAAAAGCATTAAAGAAACCCATGGGGAAAATCACAGTATCACCTGCATCGGTCCGGCAGGAGAGATGCAATTGTCTGCTGCTTCCATCCAGTCAACAGACATGGATGGACGGCCCTGCCGGGCTGCCGGAAGAGGCGGACTCGGTGCTGTTATGGGTTCAAAAGGATTAAAGGCCCTTGTTGTTGAAAAGACCAAAGGGAAATCCACGCAAATTCAAGATTTGGAAGCCTTTAAATCCAGTGCCAAGATTTTTGCCCAGGCCGTCATGAAGGATGAATTTTCATCAGAGGTATTGCCGGCACTTGGCTCAGCTGTCCTTGTGGAGCCAATTAATGCAGCCGGGGCCTTCCCAACGAGAAATGCCAGACAGGGGCAGTTTGAAGATGCAGATAAAATCAGCGGTGAAACCATGGCGCAGGTCATCAAAAGCCGTGGTGGAAAAACCACGCATAAAGGGTGTTCCGGTTGCATTATCAACTGTTCCAATGAATTTGTGGATGAAAAAGGAACCTATGTCACATCATCCCTGGAATATGAGACCATCTGGTCCATGGGTGGAATGATCGGCAACAATGATCTTGACGCCATTGCAACACTGGATTTTCTTTGCGATGATATCGGCCTGGATACCATGAGCACTGGTGTGGCCATTGCAGTTGCCATGGATGCCGGATACAAGGCCTTTGGTGATGCAAAAGCTGCCATTGAAATGGTTGAAGAAGTGGCCACGGGCAGTGATTTTGGAAAAATTATCGGTCATGGACCGGCCCGGGTGGGCAAACATTTCAATAATGACCGGGTGCCGGTCATAAAAGGACAGAGCATAGCAGCTTATGATCCAAGGGCAATCCAGGGAATGGCGGTAACTTACGCAACAAGCCCCATGGGCGGTGATCATACCGCAGGTTGGGTGGTGGAATCCAATCTTGAAGCATTCGGCGGCACCCTGGATCCATTTTCCGCAAAAGGCCAGGTGGAAGTATCGAGAAATGCTCAGCTTCATATGGCGGTTGTTGATACAGTCGGGATCTGTGATTTTGCCCAGACCGGATTTGGTGCGCCTGACGGACTTGAAAATGTCTGTAAAATGATACGGGCCAAATCAGGAAAACCATTTTCAGCAGAAGACTGGAACACCACAGGGAAAAAAATCATTCGGATCGAGCTTGAATTCAATAAAAATGCCGGGTTTACAAAAGAACTGGATCGCCTGCCAAAAATGTTTTATGAAGAACCATTACCTCCTCATAACAAGGTAGTGGTCATCTCTGATGAGGAAATGGACACAACCTTTAATTTTTAAGGAATTCTCCATCATTGAACTTGAATGTCAAATTATACGGAACATTGAGCAGCCTTCTTGATGACTATAATCATCAAGAAGGCCTTGATGTTACGATTCCGGAGGACACATCCATTCAGGACCTTCTGGTCCATCTGAATCTTGAGCCCGATGGGATCGGTATGATCTTTATGGATGGCATGCCGGCAAAAAAGAAGGCCCGGTTAAAACAGGGTGCCCGGATCACAATTTTTCAACCCATTTTCGGCGGATAATATTCATAAAGAAAGGACTTAACAAAAAGAGGCCATAGGGAAATGGGGACAAAATGAAACCAATTAAAGTTGCTGCCCTGCAGATGACATGTACATCAGATAAAACCTGCAATATTGAAACGGCTGAAAAACTTGTAAGGAAAGCTGCTTCCCAGGGCGCCCGGATCATTCTCCTTCAGGAACTTTTTGAAACTCTCTATTTCTGCCAGGAAGAAAAGGCAGAGCATTTTAAACTGGCAACAGAACTTGAAAAAAATCAAGCTGTCCTCTCTCTTTCAAAGCTTGCCAAGGAACTCAATGTGGTGCTGCCGGTCAGTTTTTTTGAAAAAACAAACCAGGCCCGGTATAATTCAATTGCCGTGATTGATGCCGATGGATCAATCCTGGGTCTCTACCGGAAAACACACATCCCGGACGGCCCCGGATATGAAGAGAAATTTTATTTTAATCCCGGAGATACCGGTTTCAAAGTATGGAAAACCCGCTTTGCCACCATTGGCATCGGCATCTGCTGGGACCAGTGGTTTCCTGAAGCGGCAAGATGTATGGCCCTTATGGGCGCTGAAATTCTCTTTTATCCCACGGCCATTGGTTCGGAACCGGCCGATCCTCTATATGACAGTAAAGACCATTGGCAGGCGTGCATATGCGGCCATTCTGCCGCTAATCTCATGCCGGTTGTCACATCCAACCGGGTTGGTACGGAAACCTTTGGGACTTCCCAAATTACATTTTACGGCTCATCCTTTATTACAGACAATAAAGGCAGAATTCTTGCCCAGGCAGACCGTAAAAATGAAGCAATCCTTGTTGTTGAAATTGATCTGGATGCGTATGCACAAAACAGAGAAGCCTGGGGATTGTTCAGGGACAGGCGGCCGGAAAAATATGGGCCCCTGATGACCCTTGATGGCAAAACAATGCCTTAAAGAAAAATTGAGAATTTTAAAAAAAGTTTGAATTTTTTTTTCACTCTTAGACCTGTTCAGTTATTAAAGAAGAGTTATGTTCTTTTTCATTAAACTGTGGTAAAGAGTACTCTGTACAAACAATATATTATTTTTAATAAAACTAACTATTTATAAATACTATTAACAAGGAAAACTGTATGGGATTAATATCTTCAACACATTCTGTCAGCCGGTATCATATTGATGGAAAAATTGAGGGTTCTATAACAGAAGAAGTGCGAAATGGTTTAATAAAACATTCAATTCCAAAAATAGAAAGTGAATATGATGAAATTTCAGCCGGGTGGACACCGGTAGAAAGTCCTTATAATCCGGATTTTAATAAATTTTCATTTTTGTTTGGAACTTATTTTCTTTTTTCCCTGCGAATTGATAAAAAATCAATTCCGGCCAAACTGATCCAAAAATATATGGCCATTGAAATTGAAAAAAAAAAAGAAAAATCAGGTAGAGATTTTATTTCAAAAAATGAAAAATCGGAAATAAAAGAACTGGTTATAGATGTTTTAATGCATAAAATTCCAGCCATTCCCAGTGTCTATGATGTTTTGTGGAATTATGAAGAAAAAAATCTTTACCTTTATACCACACAAAAAGCAGCCAATGAGTTTTTTGAAACCATCTTTTTAAAATCTTTTAATTTAAAACCCATCAGACTGTTTCCCTATACCATTGTTGAAACCAAGTCAAAATTCTCAAACCTTCAAAAAGACAGGATTCAAACACTTGTCCCTTTAAAATATTCCAGGAAACTCCATGCTTGATATTGCATTAGCTTATAATAAATACAAATTTCTTGGAAATGATTATTTAACCTGGATCTGGTTTTTAATTGAAACAGATCAGAATATATCATCCCTTTTAAATTCAAAGGACGTTGTAACGCTTGAAGTTGGTAATTCAATTGTCCTTGAAAATAAATTAGGGGATAAATCAATGGAAAAAATTTCCATAAAGGGGGATCAGGCTGGTCTGGAAGAAGGAACCACAGCTTTAAAGAAAGGTGCCTATGTGACCAATATTAACCTTTTATGTAAAATCAATGAAGATGAGTATCGGTTTACCATAAAAGGGGAAAGTTTTAATATTACAGGCCTTAAAACCCCAAAAACAGATCTGTCACACAAAGAAGATGAAATAGAAGGGCTGGTATTGGAAAAAGCGTTCTTTTGTTTGAATATTTTTAAAGTTATTGACACTCTCTTTTTAAAATATCTTGAACAAAGAACTGCAGATGACTGGAATGTAAAAGGATTACAGGATATTAGAACTTGGATTGGATCATTTTAATAAATTGTTTAAAACCCGGCAGTTTTGAACACCTTAAAATAATGATATAAAACTGATAGGTTCTTATCCCCGAATAAACCAATTCTTAAATGTCTTTTATTAAAAAATTTATAATAATTTTAGATAATTAAAAAGTTATAAACATTTAAACACTCTTTATTATTATTATTAATTTTTTAACTAATCAATTAATAAAATAACCCATATTTATTAATTGATAAAACAATAGATTTAATATAAATATTAATGAAATTATAATTTTTTTTGAAAAGGAACTTAAATGAAATTTTCGTTTGATAAAAAAGAAATTTTGGATGTTCTTTCAAAAATTCAGGGATTGACTGGAAGAAAAACCAATCTGACTATTACATCTGATATTCTTATCAAAGCGATGGGATCACAGATTACTATCACGGCCAATGATCTTGAAACAGTTTTTCTTGGAACCTATAATGCCCAGGTGGAAACAGAAGGTTTTTTATCCATTAATTCGAAAAAGTTTTTTGAAATTATCAGAGAATACCCGGATAATAAAATTTTAATTAATGAAATTGAAAACAGGTGGGTGGAAATTGGAGAAGGAGACAGTATTTATCATATTGTATCTTCAGATTATGAGAATTTTCCTGAAACTCCGGTTATAGAAAATATAGACTTTATTGAAATCAATTCCACCGATATGAAAAAGATGGTTGATGTAGCATCTATTGTTAGTTATTCAGGTGAAGAAAAACGAATATATGTCCTGGGATCCCTGATTGAAAAAATATCAATAAATGATAAAGAAACCATCAGAATCGTGTCAACGGATTCAAGAAGGCTTCATTGTTGTGATGCTCAATTTAAAGGCGAACTTGCGCTACCTGATGAAAGTGTGATTATTCCTAAAAAAGGCTTGTCTGAATTGAGTAAATTCATTGACACCAGTAAAGATGGTATAAATGTTGGAATTAAAGATAATCATTTTATTTTTCAAAATAAAAATGAGTCCATCATGATAAAACTTCTTGAAGGAGAATATCCTGATTATAAACCGATAATAAATAATGAAGAAATGACTTCCATTGAAATTGACAGAAACATGTTTTCAACCCTGATGAAGCGGGTATCTATTTTAACCTCTGATGATTACAAAAGTGTGATTTTAAATTTCAAGGAAAATGAGTTGGTCGTTACCATTACCAATCCTGAAATAGGCGAATCAAAAGAAAGGATGATGATTTCATATAAGGGTGAAGAGATTAAAAGTGGCTTTAACCCGAGATATTTTATTGATGCCCTGAGTCTTTTTCAAGATCCTATTGTTGTTATAAATATTAAAGACAGTAAAAGCCCCTGTATTATCAGGGGACTTGATGATGATAAACTTGTTTGTGTAATAATGGCGATGCATATATCATGATGAATGAAAACAAAGTAAATAAAGAGTATAATTCCGGTAGTATAAAAGTACTTGAAGGTCTTGAAGCTGTGCGTAAAAGACCATCCATGTATATTGGTAATGTTGACCTTCAGGGCCTTCACCACCTGGTATATGAAGTTGTGGATAATAGTATTGATGAGGCCATGGCAGGACACTGCGATACGATCCTTGTGACCATCCATCCGGATATGCGCGTAAGCGTGGAAGATAACGGCCGCGGGATTCCTGTTGAAATGCATGAAACAGAACACATACCTGCCTGCGAAGTGGTCATGACCAAGCTCCATGCCGGGGGGAAGTTTGATAAAGACTCCTATAAAGTATCCGGCGGGTTGCATGGGGTGGGAATTTCCGTTGTGAATGCCCTTTCCCAGCTCCTTGAAATGGAAGTTTATAAAAATGGAAAAATTTATTATCAGTCCTATTCCAAAGGAAAGGTTTTGACCGAACTGGTCATTAAAGGGGATACTGATAAAAGGGGAACAAAGATTACATTCAGTCCAGATTTTGAAATAATGAATGAGAATGAATTTGTCTTAGAGACCCTTTCCAGGAGAATGAGAGAACTTGCCTTTTTAAATAAAGGCCTCAGAATAATTATTGAAGATGAACGGTCTGCTGAAAAAGAAGATTTTTACTATGAAGGCGGAATTGTTTCTTTTGTAGAGTATCTTAACCGGTCCAGTACAGCTTTGCATGATCCTATTCATATTGAAGGGGAGAAAAAGGATGTTCAGATTGAAGTAGCTATTCAATATAACGATACATTTAAGGAAAAACTTTATTCCTTTGCAAATAATATCAAGACCCTTGAAGGCGGAGCCCATGTGTCAGGTTTTAAAAGTGCTTTAACCCGTACAGTTAATTCATATATTACTTCAGGATCAAACAACCTGCCTAAAAATATGCAGAGTATAAAAATCAGCGGCGATGACATGAGAGAAGGTCTTTCTGTTATTATTTCCGTAAAATTAATGGAACCACAGTTTGAAGGCCAGACAAAAACCAAGCTTGGAAACAGCGAAATTAAAGGGATTGTTGAATCACTTCTCAATGAAAAACTGGGTCATTATCTTGAGGAAAATCCAATAGTCGCAAAAAAAATCATTGCCAAGGGTGTTGATGCGGCAAGAGCCAGGGATGCTGCAAAAAGAGCCAGAGAGCTTGCCAGGAAAAAAGGCACCCTCATGGATTCATCCTTACCTGGAAAACTAGCTGAATGCCAGTATGCAGACCCTGCTGAAAGGGAATTATTTCTTGTGGAGGGAGATTCTGCAGGAGGCAGTGCCAAACAGGGTAGAGACAGACGCTTCCAGGCAATTCTTCCCCTTAAGGGAAAAATTCTGAATATTGAAAAAGCCAGATTTGATAAAATTCTGCGAAGTGATGAAATCAAGAACATTATTACTGTTCTGGGAACGGGTGTTGGTAGCGAAGAGTATGATATTGAAAAAATCAGGTATCATAAAATTGTGATCATGACTGATGCGGATGTTGATGGATCTCATATCAGAACCCTGTTGTTAACTTTTTTTTTCAGGCAGATGCCGGATTTGATTTCAAAGGGATATCTATATATTGCCCAGCCGCCTCTTTTCCGGGTGGGTTCAAGGAAAAGTGGTGTATATCTGAAAAATGAGGAAGAATATTCCAATTATCTGGTCAAGAGAATTACGGGGCAAAAAAATATTTTTCTAAATGGGAACACAGAACCGCTTTTAGAAGAAGACTTTTATTCTTTTATGGAAAAATTAGCTGATTATTATGATGCAGTTAATCAATTAAAAAAAAGAGATATGGATACAAATCTTTTGCTTGCTTTGATTAAAAATGGGGTGAAAGATAAATTTTTTCTTGAGGAAGAGCAAAATTTTATTTTGCTTTCAGAAGATCTTAAGAAACTCGGATATGTTTCTGGCGAAATAGAGTATGATCAGGAAAGAAACATCTTTGAAATGGATATATATGAAAAAGAAGAAAAACAGATCCTTTTAAGGGTTGGCAGAGAAATTCTTGCCACCAACGATTATCAAAGAATGTTAAAGGGGTATGAAAGAATTAAAAATTTTGACAAGCCGCCTTTTTCCATATCTTCCAGGCAATCAGAAGCACAGGTAAAAAAAGAATATACTTTTAATGATACTGGCAGCCTGTTTGAATTTGTCATGTTAGAAGCTAAAAAGGGGATCAATACACAGCGCTACAAAGGTCTGGGTGAAATGAATGCAGATGAGCTCTGGGAAACCACCATGAATCCTGAAAAAAGGAATATGCTTCAGGTGGAGGTTGAAGATGCTGAAAAAGCCGATGAAATTTTCACCCTTCTGATGGGCGAGGAAGTGGAACCTAGGAGAAACTTTATTCAAAAGCATGCCCTGGAAGTATCTTCACTCGATTATTAAAAAGGAAAGAAAATGCCCATATTCAGTTTTCTTGCCTATCCTGAGAAAAACATGAAAGATCAGTTGATAAAGGATCTTTCCCATATGGACTATTGCGAGGTAAAACCGTCAGAAAATCAGGATGTTTTGATTCTGTTGACGGATACGCCGGATGAAGAGACCAACAAAGATCTTATAACAACCATCAAGGCCTTGAAATCCCTGCAGTCGTTAAGCATGACCTTTGGACATACAGACGTGTAACCATATTAGGACCAACAATCAAGGAGTGGTATATGACACTTACCAGAAGAGATTTTATCAGGGCAATGGCCTTGAAAAGTGCGGCTGTGGCTGCGGCAACCCTGTTTCCGGGGATCAGTTTCGCCGGATGGACACCCACGGATCTTCCTGCTGATTCAATTCTATGGAGTAAGACCCCCTGCCGCTTCTGCGGAACCGGATGCGGCCTTCTTGTGGGTGTATCAGGACAGAGAGCCGTTGCTGTAAAGGGTGACCCCAATTGTTCCGTTAACAAGGGTCTGTGCTGTGTCAAAGGGTATCACTCCATACAGATCCTGTATGGTAATGACCGGTTTACAACAGCCTATGTCAGAAAGAACGGCAAGATGGTGCCTACACCCATTGAAGATGCGCTGGATATTGTGGCAAGCCAGATGAAAGCGTCTATTGAAAAAAACGGCAAAGATTCAGTGTCCATCTATGGATCAGGCCAATGGTCAATTCCTGACGGATATACTGCCTCAAAATTTTTCAAGGGGTGTATTGGAACCAATAATGTGGAAGCCAATGCCCGGCTGTGCATGGCCAGTGCCGTGACCGGATGCCTGACCACCTTTGGCCTGGACGAACCCATGGGGTGCTACGAAGACATTGACAATGCCGATGTATTTATCACCTGGGGCAACAATATGGCTGAAATGCACCCCGTCCTTTTTTCCCGGATGCTGGCAAATCGTAAATCAAAAACCCATGTCCAGATTATAGATCTGACCACCCGGTCCACCCGGTCCAGCCTTGCCGCGGATAAATCCATTCTTTTTACGCCCCAGTCTGATCTGGCCATTGCCAATGCCATCTGTTATGAAATCGTGAATAACAACTGGGTGAATCAGGAGTTTGTCGCAAACCATGTGTCATTCCATAAAGGCAAAACCAATATCGGGTATGGAACCGAAGATCACTTTCAATTTACTGAAAAAGCAGAAACCATTGATTTTGATGAATTCAAGGCATTCCTTTCAGACTACACCCCTGAATTGGCAGAAAAAATTTCAGGGGTTTCAGCAGAAGACATCAAATACCTGGCCGCCCTTTACGCAGACCCTGATAAACGGGTGACCTCGTTCTGGACCATGGGTATGAACCAGCACACACGGGGCACCTGGATTAATAATCTGGTCTATAACATCCACCTTCTCACTGGTAAAATTTCAACCCCCGGCAACAGCCCCTTCTCCTTGACCGGCCAGCCCAGCGCCTGTGGTACTGTAAGAGAGGTCGGGACACTGACCCATAAACTTCCCCATGGGGTGGTGATGAATGAAGGCGACCGGAAAATGGCTGCAAAAATCTGGGATGTGCCTGAAACAAATATTGATCCCAAACCCACCTTTCACACTGTTGAAATGTTCAGGGCCCTTGATCGGGGAGACATCAATTTCATGTGGATACAGGTCACCAACCCCATGGTCACCATGCCCAACCTGAAACGCTATCGCGAAGGCGCTCAAAAAGAGGATCGATTCATAGTGGTATCGGAAATCTATCCAACCCCCACATCTGATGTGGCAGATGTCATTCTTCCGTCAGCCCTGTGGGTTGAAAGGGAAGGCTTTTTTGGAAATTCCGAGAGACGGACCCAGCACAATGCTCAATTGGTGCCCAAACCCGGAGAAGCCATGTGTAATACCTGGCAGCTCATACAGGTGGCAAGGCGCATGGGTTTTGAAAAACAATTTCCCTGGAAAGAGGAGACCTATATTGAAGATATCTGGAATGAGTACACAAAATTCCACGACAATCCAAAACACCGCATGGCATCCTACAAGGTCCTGACGGAACGATCCGGGGTCCAGTGGCCGTTTGTGGATGGAAAGGAAACGCGCTGGCGGTACAATGGTAAATATGATCCTGCCTGTCAGGCCGACACCTGGGATTTTTACGGCAAACCCGATCACAAAGCCTGGGTCTGGCTGAGGCCATATGAACCGGCCGCTGAATCACCGGACAGGGAATACCCTTTCTGGCTCAACACGGGCCGGGTTCTTGAGCATTGGCATACAGGGTCCATGACCCGGAGGATTCCCATCCTCCATAAAGCCGTTCCAGAATCTTATGTGGAAATCAATCCTGAAGATGCCAGGTCTCTGGGTGTGGTCAACGGCAGCAAGGTCAAGATATCCTCCAGGCGGGGATCCATTGTCATGAAAGCCAGCATCAACGGCCGTGGAAACCCGCCCGAGGGCATGGTGTTTGTACCATTTTTTGATGAAAGCTACCTGATCAATGAGTTGACGCTGGATGCCTTCTGCCCCATATCCAAGCAACCAGACTATAAAAAATGTGCAGTAAAACTGGAGAGAGCCTAATGGAAAAACCAGATCTTAATCCAGAGGAAAAACCAGATTATAAAATCGGTAAATTGTTTTTATTGTTTGCAATGATTGGGGTCATTGCTTTGCCCATTATTATTTTCAAGGCCTTTTCCATTAGTACGGGAGAAGCGCTTGCAAAGATAAACAAAGCCCCTGTCTCTGATTTTGACCATCTTGCCGGACAGCTTTTCGATACCTATAACAAAACAACCCCGGCTTATATGGAAGGAAATTCCACAGCCCGCACCCTGAATTATTATTATTCGCTTCGGCAATACCCGGGCTCTCCTCCTTTTGTTCCCCATGATCAGGTAGTTGAAAAAGGGGTCGAGCAAACATGCCTTTCCTGTCATGAACGAGGCGGGTTTGTACAGGCGTTTAATCGGTTCACCCCCTTAACCCCCCATCCCCAGCATACCTATTGCGGCCAATGCCATATGAAAACGGTGACCGAAGACCTTTTCAGGGAAAATGACTGGGTAAGTGTCCAGGTGCCAAAGCTTGGCAGATCGGCATTGGCAGGCTCCCCCCCTCCCATTGCCCATGCCCTTCAGATGAGGGAAAACTGCATTGCCTGCCACGTGGGTCCCGGAACAGTGGTGCCCATAAGGGTGGAGCATCCCATGAGGGGAAACTGCAGGCAATGCCACGTCCCGGAAGAAACCAAAGCCCTTTTTTCCAGAAATGACAGGTGAGAATAAAGAGGTGGTATGAAAAAACCAATAACGATTAAAAAAGCTTTTTACCCTGTTCTTTTTTGTCTTATTCTAGGCCTGTTCATTTTTTTTCCCCCGTTGACCGCTTTTTCAAGCGAGTCAGGACTTTCCTCCCGAATTAAGAAGGCCATTCAAAAAATAGATAAAAAACAGCAGGTTGAAGCAAGCATTCCCGCCTTGAAACAGATTGTTCAAGTAAACGTGAAAGACCAGGGCGGAACATTTTTTACACAAGCCCGTAAAAGTGAGATCAAGCGCTTCAGATGCAGTGCCTGTCACAATAACAAACCAGTTCCCATTGACAATGCCGCCAGGATTTCCCATGCAGATATTCAGGTGGTTCATGGGGACCAAGAAACACCGCTTGCATGCAACACCTGCCACAGCAATGCGGAACGGGATTTTCTGGTGGCTGGTGAGGGAACAAAAATTGATCTTGATCACGTCTATGACATGTGCGGCCAGTGCCATTTCAGGCAGAAAAAAGACTGGATCGGGGGCGCACATGGCAAGCGCGTGACCTATTGGGCCGGAGAAAGGGTGGTAAAGAACTGCACGTCCTGCCATAATCCCCATTCCCCGCGGTTTGAAAAACAATGGCCCAAAACCTATTCTGTTCCGTTAAAATAGACAAGGAAGATCTTATGGATTCTGAAAAACCGAAAAAAATGAACCGCAGGGCCTTTCTCAAAGGAACAGCATCCGCAGCGATCGCCGGTGGTGCAGCCGTGACAACGGGATGTAAAGGCAAAGGACTTCTGGGAAGCTCTGAAGCCTTTGCCCTGGAGTTTCAGGAATATTTTAAAAAACATTACCGGCTGATGACCCAGGCAGAAAGAGAAAATACTGTCTCCCGGCTGGAAAGGCTTGCAAGGTTACGACAACATATCGATCTGGACATTGATACCACGGGGCCTTCTGACGCTGTTCTGTATGGGTATGCTTTTAATGTGACACGGTGCGAAGGCTTTATGGAATGCGTCCAGGCCTGTGTCAAGGAAAACAATCTGGATCGCAAATCCAATACCCAATATATCCGGATCTTTGAGATGGAACATGGGCAGATGAGCCCGGATCAGGGGGATGGCAAATATTTTCACATGGTGCCTAGACAGGGCCATTTTTACATGGGCGTGCAGTGTTTTCAGTGTGACAATCCGCCCTGTGTAAAGGCGTGTCCCACCAAGGCCACCTGGAAGGAACCTGACGGCATTGTGGTGGTGGATTATGACTGGTGTATCGGATGCCGTTACTGCATGGCGGCCTGTCCTTACTGGGGACGGCGGTTTAACTGGAACCAGCCTGAAATTCCTGAAGCCGAGATAACCCGAAAACAGCATTATCTGGGCAACCGCCAAAGAGTCCGCGGCATGATGGAAAAATGTACCTTCTGCATTCAGAGAACCCGGAAAGGAAAACTGCCTGCCTGCGTAGATGCCTGCCCCACAGGGGCCAGGGTTTTTGGCAATCTGCTGGACCCGGACAGTGAGATCCGGTTTGTTCTGGAAAACAAAAAGGTTTACCGGCTCAAAGAAGATCTGGGTACGGAACCCAAGTTCTGGTATTTTATCGATTAATCAGGCTAGGAAAAAAGAGTGATGAAAAAAGAGACAACGCCAAAAAATTTGATTTCATTTATCAAGGATACCCTGTTATGGAACCTTTCCGGTTCCATTGGATACCAGATCTATTTGTGCATCCTGGTATGTCTTATGCTCACGGGTGTTTACGGATATGTTATTCAATTCAAGCTGGGTCTTTCAGCTACAAACATGTCAAATATCGTATCCTGGGGATTTTATATCTCAAACTTCACCTTTCTTGTTGGTGTTGCAGCAGCAGCAGTAATGTTGATCCTGCCGTCTTACATCTTCAACGACAAAGACCTGCACAAAGTGGTTATCATAGGAGAGGTCGTGGCAGTAGGGTCTTTGGTCATGTGCATGACCTTTGTCTTTGTCGATCTTGGAAGGCCTCTACAGTTCTGGCATCTGGTACCGGGGATAGGCCAGCTTAATTTTCCATCTTCGCTTCTTTCCTGGGACATCCTTGTTCTTAACGGGTATCTGGCTCTCAATGCCCTGATCCCGGCCTATATTGTGTTTTGCCATTATCAGGGCAAAGAACCCGTGGGAAAATATTACAAACCCTTTATCTTTATTTCCATTGGATGGGCTGTGGCCATTCACATGGTAACCGCCTTTTTGTACCAGGGGCTTCCGGCAAGACCGTTCTGGAACAATCCGCTCATGGGTCCAAGATTTCTGGCTTCGGCATTTGCTGCAGGCCCTGCTATTATTTCCCTGGTACTTCATGTGGTGAATTCAACAACAGATTATAAGATCGACAACAAGATTTTTAACAAACTGCGGATCATCATTGTATCTGCAGCCGTGATCAATCTTTTGATGTTGTTTTCGGAGATTTTTAAGGAATTTTATTTTCCCACCCATCACAGCCAGTCTGCCATATATTTGTTTTTCGGGCTTGAAGGCCATAATTCCCTTGTGCCCTGGATCTGGACGGCCATCTCCATCAATGTTTTGGGGACACTGATGCTGGCTTTCAACCCTTTCCGGGAACGGCAGGTCTTTTTGATGCCGGCCCTGGTTCTGCTTATCGTGGGTATCTGGATTGAAAAGGGAATCGGACTTATTGTTCCGGGGCTGGTTCCTTCTCCCATGGGCGAGATCATCAGTTACTCGCCTAGTAATGTGGAATTGTTCATTACCATTGGTGTTGTGGGGCTGGGAATGTTTGTGGTGACGATTCTGTTAAAACCGGCCCTGATAATCGAAAAAAGATATGAGGATATGGATATCTAAAACAAATTAAATTAATGGAAGTTTGATTCATTTGATGCTGCTTTCTCAAATGTAGTTGTATTTAATATTTCTTTACATCAAATAGAATCAATGATACTGATTTATTAATAGAAATTTTCCATTATTCAGGGCGAGATAGATTGACATATTTTTAGAAGGAATCAGAATGAAACAGCTGATAGTTTTAATACTTGTCTTACTTATTGCGATCTTGTTTTCAGGATGTTGTATTCCTGATCTTCCTGGCCCTATCGGAATCCCAGGATTTTAAAAAAGCTTTATACTTTTCGATTTGAAAAAAAGCTTTTATTTTAATCCTAATTTTTTTAAATCAGATGCCAGCTCTTTTTCATTATAGATTTTGCCAGCTCTCCATATTCCATTGAATTCAAGGGTTGGTACAACCCAATCATCGCCTCCATTTACTTTGATGATTTTCTGAATTGTATTTTCTGATTGTTTTTCTATTTCAAAATATTGAAATTCAATTTTGTTCTTTTTTAAATACTCAATGGTTTTCGTACAATGGGGACACCATTTGGCAGCATATACTTTCAACATAATAATCTCTTTAATAATTAGCTTAGCTCACTTTTTCCATTGCCAGCCTCCACGGACTGGATATGGGTGATCACATCGTGAAACAGGGACAGGTCCTGGGCAATGAGAAGGCCTGGAAGGGTCTCTCCACTGGTCCTGTTTATTCTGTAGGCAGATACTGTTCCCACAACCTTGACTTCGTCGTCGTCGTCTATATGCAGGACCGGTCCCCCGCTGACGCCATTGATGGCAACACCATCAATCAGGTAGGCGTTTTTATGGTCCTGGCGCGCGGATATCATGCCGGAGAAAAAACAAGGAGTATCTGGTTCCAGTGTGGGAAATCCGAGCCACCCGACCTGGGTCCCGACCCTGAGGACATATTCCTGGTCCAACAAAGGCAGGGGAGAGTTGTGTGCAAACAGGCTCTGGGTTTTTGAAAAAAGAATGAGAGCAGAGTCTGATAGTTCTCCCATGGTGATATGGCGCGCATTTGCTTTCAAGAGCAGGGATTTTGATCCGTCGTGGTTATAAATCCGGATGGGTTCCATCCATTTGTCAGCATGGTGAATCACATGTCCTGCTGTGGCAATGGCATACATGGATGTGGCTTCATTGTGAAAACACAAAAACCCGGTACCGTGACCCGTGGGGGTTTCGATTTTTACAATACAAGGTAAGGTCGAGTTAACTGCATCAGACCAGTGCATGTGAAGAACTCCTTTTTATTAAGGGTTTACTCAAAGCTGTGGTTATCACTTTTCCAAAGGACTATAACATATTTGAAATTAAACAACCATATTTTCCATGGCCTTTTTCATTTGGCGAACAGCCTGTCTTAATCGTTCTTCATTTTCCACAAGGGCAAGACGCAAGTATCCTTCTCCTTCCTCGCTGAATCCTGTTCCAGGAGCAACTGCCACATTTGCGTGGTTCATCATTTCAACGGCAAACTGCATGGCACCTATTTTGTTAAATGGTTCCGGGATTTTAGCCCAGACAAACATGCCGGCTTTTGGTTTTTTGATATCCCATCCAGCCCTCTCAAGACCGCTGCACAACACATCTCTTCTGGTTTGGTAAATATTTGCCAGCTCAGGAATGGTTTCATCACAGTCCCGCAGGGCAATAATGCCGGCCACCTGGATGGCCGAGAAAATGCCATAATCAAAATAGCCTTTGATATTTCCAAGGGCTTGAATAATCCTTTCATTTCCCACACAATACCCGATTCTCCATCCTGCCATATTGTATGATTTGGAAAAAGATCCAAACTCCACCCCCACATCTTTTGCACCGTCCACCTCAAGAAAACTTGGGGCCACATACCCGTCAAAGGTAATTTTTGAATAGGCAAAATCATTGATAACCATGAATTTAAATCGTTTGGCAAGCTTTACAACCTCTTTGAAAAACTCTTTGTCAGTTACGACCCCCGTGGGATTATGGGGATAATTGATCATGAGAACCCTGGGTTTTGGATAACAGGATTCGCAGATATTGATGATCCTGTCAAGAAATCCTTTTTCAGGCTCTATGGGGATTTTCATGACCGTGGCCCCTGCAATGACGGCAGCATAAATATGCACTGGGAATGCCGGGGCAGGGACAAGCACGGAATCTCCAGGGCCCATGATAGCCAGACAAAGATGGGATATTCCCTCTTTGGAACCAATGGTGAAATAGGTTTGGGTTTCAGCATCAAGGTCAATATTATAATGCCGGTTGTAATATTTTGCGATTTCATTTTTCAGGTGCGGCATTCCAGAGCTTTCCGGATACCGGTGTGATTTGGGATCTTTTGCCACCTCAATCAGTTTTTCAATCACTTCATTGGGAGTCGGATCCATGGGGTTCCCCATGCCAAGGTCAATGACATCATCCCCGTTTCGTCTTTTTTCCATTTTCATTTTATTGATCATTCCGAATAAATACGGGGGAAGTTGATCCATACGGCTTGCAAAACGAATAATATTGTTATCTTCCAAAACAAACTCCTTTATAAAAACAAACTTCTTGATAAAAATAAATCCTGTGTTAAAAAAAATCATAGCAGATTTTTTAATGATAGGAAAAGAAAAAGAATGACAGCAGTATGGTTGGATATAATTTTTCATGTCTTTTTGTTCTTGACAAAGAGAGCCCTCCACATGAAGATGGTTTAACATGATAGACAAAAAATGAGCCGGTTAAATTTTAAAGGGAGCAGAGTATACTATGAAAAGCTTTTTATTAATTTTCTCGGGTGTGCTGGTATTGGCCGTTTTTTCCCAGGCCGTTGCAAAAGACTGGTCTGAGATTGAAAAGCAGGCAAATGGTCAAACTGTCTATTTCAATGCCTGGGGCGGATCTCAAACCATTAATGAGTATATTCAATGGGCCGCAAGGCAGGTACAAAAAAAACACAATGTCCGAGTCATCCATGTAAAAGCAACGGATATCAGCGATGTGGTTTCCCGTATCCTTGTTGAAAAAGCAGCAGATAAAAAGACAAACGGCAGTGTGGATCTGATGTGGATCAATGGTGAAAATTTTAAGGCCATGAAGGAAAACAAGCTTTTATATGGACCTTTTTCTCAAAAACTGCCCTATTATCAACTTGTGGACATAGAGAATAAAAAAACATTGCTGTATGATTTTACCACACCAGTTGATAACATGGAGTCGCCCTGGGGAATGGCCCAGCTTGTATTTTCATATGATTCAAAACAGGTAAAAAAACATCCGAAAAACATGTTAGACCTTCTGGCGTTTGCCAGGGAAAATCCAGGAAGATTTACCTATCCTTCCATACCGGGATTTCATGGTACAACGTTTATTAAACAGGTGCTTCATGAGCTGATTCATGATCCAGAAGTGCTGAATCAACCTGTGATCCAATCTGATTTTGAAAAAAATACCCAGCCATTATGGGATTTTCTGGATGCTTTGCATCCTTTTTTGTGGCGAAAAGCAAAAGTGTTCCCCACAAGCGCTTCCCAGATGGTAAGCCTTTTAAATGACAATGAAATTTTTATTTCTTTCAGTTTTAATCCAAATTCTGTCTCCAATGCCATTAAAAATGGGGAGCTTCCTAATACTATAAGAACCTATATTCATACAAACGGCACTATTGGCAACGCTCATTTTGTGGGCATTCCCTTTAACTCATCAGCCAGGCAGGGAGCAATGGTGTTTGCCAATTTCCTTTTAAGCCCCGAGGCCCAGGCAAGAAAAGCAGACCCCACGATCTGGGGTGACCCAACCGTCCTTGATACCCAAAAACTTGTTGGAAGAGATAAGGACCTGTTTGATGCCGTTCCAAAAGGGATTGCCACCCTGACACCCAAAGAACTGGGCCAGGGATTGCCAGAACCCCATGTGTCATGGGTTCAGGCGTTGGAAAAAAAATGGCTTGAAACCTATAGCAAATAACAGGAGATAATGACAAGAATGTCTGGACAGGCAAAGGGCCGTATATTTCCTGTCGTTGTTATCAGTCTTTTTTGTATCACCATTCTGGCCGGTCTTTTTGGAACACTTTTACCCTCATTAAATTACCTGCCCGTTATCGGGTATACCAGGATTTCGTTATCAGCCTGGTTTGATTTTTTTTCCTACCCTGGAATTCAAACCTCTATTTTTGTGACGCTTTTTTCAGGGATAACCGCTTCTTTTGGTGTGGTCTGCCTTGCCTTTTTGTTTATTTCCTTTTCCTATGGAAATGCATTATGGAAATTTTTTGAAAAAATCCTTGCTCCTGTTCTTTCCATTCCCCATGCAGCTTTTGCCATAGGGTTTGGTTTTTTAATTGCCCCTTCAGGATGGCTGATGAGGATGGTTTCCCCTGTCTTGACTGGCTTTACCAGGCCACCGGACTGGATTATCCTCAATGACCCTGCCGGCCTTAGCCTTACCATTGCATTGGTGATTAAAGAGTTTCCTTTTTTAATTATGGTGACCATGGGCGCCCTGGGTCAGCTTGATATTAAAAAAACACTTCTGGTGGGAAGGGCGCTTGGATATTCAAAAGAACAGATCTGGCTGAAAATTTTAATTCCAAGATTATATCCTCACTTACGGCTATCCGTTTTTGCAGTTATTGCCTATTCTCTTTCCGTTGTGGATATGGCCATTATTTTAGGCCCAAGCTCTCCTTCTTCTCTTTCAGTACTGATTTTAAAATGGTTCAATGACCCGGATATGAGCTTTAAGCTGCTTGCCGCAGCCGGGTCTTTATTTCTTTTTTTTATGGTGGTGGTCAGTATTTTATGTGCTTGTCTTATGGAAAGAGCCGTACTGGTTTTTTTAAGACCCTGGATTACAAATGGAAAGAGATGCTCTTTTGTGTCACCACTTAAATCTATAATTTTTTTTATGGGATGCGGAACTCTGTTTTTCACTGCTGTTTCCTCAGTTATTCTTGTGATCTGGTCCTTGACATGGCAATGGAGATTCCCTGATTTTCTTCCAGCAACATGGACGTTGAAACTCTGGGCAAAAGGGCTTATGTCATCTTTTGATCCAGTGATGACAACTCTTTTCACAGGATTGGCATCGGCTTTTATCGGACTTTTGCTTGCCATCGGCTGCCTGGAGCATGAGGTGGCTGCTGGGAAAACCAGGACCCGAAACTATACGGGTTATATCCATTATTTTTTATATCTTCCTTTACTGGTTCCCCAGATCACATTTATGGCAGGCATACAGTTTCTTTTGGTCATCATGAACATGGACGGTTATTGGATTTCACTTATGGTTTCCCATCTGCTGTTTGTTCTTCCCTATATGTTTATTGCCCTGAGTGCCACCTATATAGCGTTTGATGAACGGGTGACGGACCAGGCAATGCTTTTGAAAAGATCTTATATAAAAGTTTTGTTCAGGGTAAAATTACCCATGCTGATAAAGCCGATCCTGTTTTCTTTTGCCATCGGTTTTTCCGTGAGCGTGGCACAATATATACCCACGATGCTGGTGGGAGCTGGAAGATTTTCAACCATTACAACAGAGGTTGTCAGTATTGCCTCGGGCTCGGATCGAAGGGCTATTGCGGTTTATGCTCTTATTCAGCAGTGTTTGCCAATGATGATGTATGCTTTTGCCATTATTTTCCCGAAAATTTTGTATTACAATAGAAAAGGAATGCAGGTATAAGGAAACAAGTATGTCTCTTGAACTGAACAACCTTAGCATATTAAAACAGGGATCGACCATCTTTGATCCAGTGAATCTTGTGATTAAGCCAGGTGAGATTACCACCATTATGGGGCCAAGCGGGTGTGGAAAATCCACGCTTTTGTCTGCCGTGTCAGGAAGTCTGGACAAGGTTTTTACACTCAAAGGGTCCATCCTTTTATATGGCAGTAATATGGCAGATATTTCCATGGAAAAGAGGAATATCGGTATCCTTTTCCAGGATGATCTTCTTTTTCCCCACATGGATATCGGCAGCAATCTTGCCTTTGCCATTAAAGAGAAAACATCCAGAGTTCAAAAAAGTCAAATAATTGATAAAGCCCTTAAAACAGCAGGACTTGAAGGGTTTGAAAAAAGAGATCCTTCAAGTCTTTCAGGAGGACAGAAAGCAAGAATCAGCCTGTTGAGAAGTCTTTTGGCCAAACCCTCTGCCCTGCTTTTGGATGAGCCCTTTTCAAAGCTGGATCAAACCCTTAAGGCAAAAATCAGACTTTTTGTTTTTTCCCAGATAAAAAAAATGAATATTCCGGCACTATTAGTGACCCACGACCCCAGGGATTGTCCTGAGGGCGGGATGATATTAAATCTGAACAAAGAAAAAGGATAAAGCATGCTTGACCCCTGGGCCATAAAATTAGTTGATTCACCTTTAAAAGCCTGCGCCCAAATTCTTAAAAAAAGGGATATCAAACCGGACCAGGTCACAATCGCAGGTTTTGGCATAGGTCTGCTGGCTTTTTTTACCCTCTGGATGAACGGGTATAAGATAGCATTGTTTTTTATCATTTTGAACCGGATCATGGACGGCCTGGACGGAGCTCTTGCAAGACTGACCACCAGAACAGATGCCGGCGGATTCCTGGATATCTGTCTGGATTTTATTTTTTATTCCTCAGTTGTGGCAGGATTTGCGCTTTCCGATCCTCAAAACAATGCCCTTGCCGCAGCCCTTTTGCTATTGGGTTTTGTGGGAACAGGGACCAGTTTTCTTGCCTTTGCCGTCATGGCCCGGAAACATGATTTGAAAAATATGGTATATCCCCATAAAGCCCTGTATTATATGGGGGGACTCACAGAGGGAACTGAAACCATTATTTTTTTTGTAATATTCTGTGTATTTCCTGACCATTTTTATTTCTTTGCGTTTCTTTTTGCGTTTTTGTGTCTTATAACAACCATTACAAGGGTTTTGTCAGGATATGCGACCTTGAAAGAAGTTGCAAACAATAAGGGAAAAATGGTATTTAAATAGTGCCTGACCGAAAACCCCGTGTTTGGGCGGCTCGTAGAGGAGCAATGCTCACAAAGTTGCCCATATA
>JACNHV010000196.1 GCA_014383445.1 Candidatus Desulfobacula maris
CCATGGAGATTGACATCAATGGTTTTCATCCAGGCTGTTTCATCATAGGTATGGATACCGTTTGGCACACCAAATGTGGCACCTGCGTTATTACATAAAATATCAACTCGATCAAATTTTTCCTGAATGACAGACACCATATTCCGGATGGTTTCCATACGAGTCACATCAACATTGACGACAAGGGTTTTTACTCCATACGCCTTTTGCAGCTCCTCTCCGATCAACATCATTTCATTCATGGAACCGGTTTTTACATCAGCATCCAGACCTTTTTCGCTTCCATAGTCTGCAATGATAATATGACAGCCTTCAGAAGCAAGTTTTTTTGAAATAGCATACCCAATCCCGGTCTTTTTGCCGGAGCCCGTGACCAATGCTATTTTTCCTTTTAAATTCAACTCCATTCTTCCCCCTTAAAATTTTTATTTACTACTGGGAATCCGTATTAAAATTTTTTTTGGTTCAGGGCAATCTGATCAACTGTTTTTCCACATCAGTATTCTGCCTGTATAAAATGAGTACATGCCCTACCATCCCTGCGATATGGGACCCAGTGGCTTTTGCAATTTCTTCGGTCAAAGAATTTTTTATATCTTTTTCTTTATAATCATTAAATTTAACTTTGATCAGTTCAGTGGCTTTTAGAGCCATATCAATTTCTTTCAGCAATATTTCAGTAATCCCTTTTTGACCGATAAACGCCGCCGGATTCAAATTGTGAGCAAGCCCTCTCAAAAATTTTTTTTGTGATCCTTTTAATTCTTTCATATCCTTCATCCTTTGAAATTTTAATTTAAAAATCCTAACATATCATAAAAAAAATGAAAGTATAAGCATATATACGAAAGAGAGAAATGTATTGCCGACATGTTGACGAATATTTTTCAATTATTATTGTTTACTTATATGGTATAGTTTAAATACTATTAATTTTAACTTTTTTTAAAGGACGGTTAAATATGGCTTCACAAAGAATAACCCTGAATGTCGAGGGGATGAGCTGCGGCCACTGCTCGGGAATGGTCAAAAAAACCCTTGAAGAGATGGAAGGTGTTTCCAATATTTCTGTGAGTCTTGATGAAAAGAAGGCCTTTTTTGATGCAGATGACACTCCAGATCTCGTTGAAAAGGCAATTAAAGAAGTAACTGAGGCTGGGTATAAGGCATCAAGCACATAGTGAATCTAAAAAAGTGCTTGACCGAAAACCGTCGATTTTTCGATCAAGCACTAAACAGGACTTTCAAATGGTTAAAAAAAACGGAGTAAGAATAATCCTCCTTATGGGTGTCTTTTGGAGGATATTATTTATTGAAGCAGCCCTCCTTGTTTTTTCCCTTTTCTATAAATGGGTGACTGAAGATGTTGCACCCATGGACCTGTTCTGGTATGGTGTCAGAATAATTATCATGGTGGGGATTATCATCGCATTTATGATGATAACATTGGAAAAATTTTTAAATCGTCGAATCATAACCCCGCTTGAAAAAATTGCCAAAGCCAACAAAAATATTCAGGAAGACATGACCCGGGCAGGTCAGATCGAAATTTCAGATGATGCTCCTGATGAAATCAAAAGCATTGTAACCTCCAGAGGCAAAATGCTTGAAACCATTCTCAGCGTTTCTGATGAGCGTTTAAACCTGGTTAATTTTATCCGGGAGACCTTTGGCAGGTATCTTTCCAACAAGGTGGTGGATGAAATTTTAGAGTCCCCAAAAGGCCGGCAGATAGGTGGCACAAGAAAGACAATAACAGTATTGATGGCTGACCTGAGAGGATTTACAAGTCTTTCCGAAACAAAAGATCCCGAGGAAATGGTACAATTATTGAACCGTTTCCTGGAAAAAATGTCTGTTATTATCCATAAGTATGAAGGTATAATAGATGAAATTATTGGCGATGCCATTCTTGCGATTTTTGGTGCTCCGGAAAGTCACGACAATGACCCGGAACGAGCTGTTGCATGCGCCCTTGAAATGCAGAACAGCCTGATCCCTCTAAACAATGAGATCATTGCAGAAGGCTACCCTTCCCTTGAAATGGGAATTGGAATCAATACGGGAACCGTTATTGTGGGCAATATCGGGTCTGAACTGAGAATGAAATATGGAATTGTAGGTGCTGCCGTCAATACTGCCGCCCGGATTGAATCCAATAGTATTGGTGGCCAGGTCCTTGTGGGAGAATCCACCTATGACCATGTCAGAGAGTATGTAAAGGCCGATCCAGCCCAAACTGCCATGATGAAGGGGATGAAAAAACCCCTGGTCTTCTATTCTGTCTTTGCCATTGAATCCAGATATAATGTTTTGCTGCAGTCACCTGCAGCAGGCAAAATATTATTGCCTATAAAACTTCCTTTTCAATGCTGGAAAATCAAAGACAAGAAAATTGACCTTATTCCCCTGGCAGGTGAAACCATCAGGATGGATGACCATAAAATAGATGCCCACATTCCATCGGGGCTGGAAGCTTTTACAGACATCATGCTCAGATTTGATTTCTGCCTTGACGCCCATTGTTTTGAAGATATATATGCCAAAAGCATTCCCATTGAAAAAGAAGGGGGGGAAAGCTTTAACCGGCTTCAAATCACTTCAATGGATCCAAAAGACAAGTCGATTATAAAAAAATGGATGATCCAGGGTTTATATTAATCCCTGAAGGCCTTGTTTACCTGTTTTCCCCTTTTTTTCGCTTGACAATACAAAAAAATTGTTCTTGGATAGGAAATCATTAAGTTGCAAACTGATTTCCATAATTATTTAAAAAGGAGATTTATTATCAGCATAAATTTCTTAAAAATACATGCCCTGAATAAAGGTTTTAAATTTTTTATTTTTTATTTTGCAGCCTTTCTTATAGGATGGATCTTTCCTTCTTTACCCTTTGCACAGGAAAAAAAAATTATCAACCATATTGGAATGGAGTTCATTCTGGTTAATCCAGGATCATTTATGATGGGCAGCCCTGAAAATGAGCTGCATCGTGATAAAAACGAAATCCTGCATGAGATGAAAATTATTAAACCCTTTTATCTTCAATCAACCGAAGTGACAGTTAAACAATGGAAAGCTGTTATTGGAAAAAAATTATTTAACCGCATAAAGGGAACGGATAATATGCCGGTAGTTCTGGTTTCCTTTTATGATTGTCAGGAGTTTATCAAAAAGCTGAATAAGCTGAATAAAGGGGTTTACAGGCTTCCCACGGAGATGGAATGGGAATATGCCTGCCGGGCAGGAACAACCACGGCTTATAGCTTTGGGGATACGATTGACTGTTCAAAAGCTATGTATGGAAATAACCAGCAAAAACAAACCGATTGCATACAGCACTTCAAATCCATGAAATTGCTCCCAAACCAGGCAGCACCCGTTAAAAGTTTTGCACCGAATCCATGGGGTTTCTATGATATGCACGGGAATGTATGGGAATGGTGTTCTGATCCATACATGGATTACAAAAGCAATAAGCTTTATACAGGATATGATCCCATAAAAACCGATACCAGAATCAAACGGGGGGGAAGCTGGTACAAATATGGATGGTATTGCCGAAGTGCCAACCGTGCCTATGCCCATCCAGGAGCAAAATTTCAAACAACGGGTTTCAGATTGGTCCTTGAGGCTGATTAATGCGGGCAAAATTTCTGGGATTTTTAAAGCTGTATGAAGAAGAGGTCAATCTGCTCCTGTGGACAGCCGCCCTTTTGTTTATTATCCGAAGTTCAGGGATCATTCTGAACAATTATGCTGAAACAGCTTTTCTAAAGCGATATGGTGTTGAATATCTTCCCATAGTCAATATGCTCAATGCCGTCGCTACTTTTGTCATTACTGGATTTTTAACAGCCTTCATGGGAAAATTGCCCGGGGCAAGACTTCTAACCTATGTTTTTATTTTCTGCGGCATCAGTGTTACCCTGATTCGCATTCTTATTCCATTTGGTTTTGAACTTTTATATCCACTGCTTTTTATGCTCAAGAGCCAATTTGAACTGTTGCAGGCAATGCTGTTCTGGAATATATGCAATGATATTTTCAATACAAGGCAATCCAAAAGACTCTTTCCCCTGCTAACGGCCGGAGGTGTTATCGGCCTTATCCTGGGGAGTTTTGGAACACCATATTTTGCAAAATTATTCCAGATGGATAATCTCTTATATCTGTATATGGGAACAACGCTTATAGGAGCTGCCATAGTTGAGGCCATGGGCCGCAGTTATCCCTCCATGGTTTTTTCAGAAAAAAGTAAAACCAATGGAAAAAAGAAGGATTCCATGATCCAGGAATTTAAAAAAGTCCTGCCCCTGATCAAGGATTCGGTTCTCATAAAGATAGTGCTGGTTCTGACCTTTATGCCCAACGTGGTTATTCCCATCATGAACTATCAGTTCAGTTATGCTGTAAATGACCAGTTTGCCAGCGAAGCCAGCATGATTCAATTTTTCGGATATTTCAGGGGAGGATTAAACGTGATAAGCCTGTTCATTCTCTTGTTTGTAGGAAGAATTTACGGGAAATGGGGCCTTCCCGTTGCCTTGATGTTTCATCCTTTTAATTATATAATTGCTTTTATGGCATTCCTTTTCCGTTTTGACTTTGTTTCAGCCATGTATGCCAGGCTTTCCACCAATATCATTCGAACCACCATCAATATGCCGGCAAATTCTATATTGATAGGGCTTTTTCCAAAATCCTATCGTGGGATGATCCGCCCCTTTCTCAGAGGTACTGTTGTCAGGCTGGCGCTTTTTGTGGGATCAGGCCTGATTCTGATATCTGGAAATTTTTTTCACCCAAAATATCTGACCCTGGTGGCTTTACCCTTTATGCTGGCCTGGATTGCCGCACCCTTTATCCTTAAAGCAAAATATCCCAAAATACTGATGGATTTAATTTCCAACAACCTTCTGGATATCAAAAGCATGGAAAAAGAGGAACTGGGACAGATTTTCAAGGGAGATAAAATTTTGTCCCAGCTTAAACAGGCATTCCTGTCTGCCAGGGGAAAAGATGCCGTATGGCATGCAAATTTATTGAAACTTTATTCCAGTCAGGATCTGGATAAGAATATCCTTGAGACTCTCGAAAACCAGGATGAACAAACCAAGATAGCACTGATTAAAATGATTTCTCCCCAGAGCCTTGCTACATCCATGGAAAGTCTTGTGCGATTTTTAGATCCCCAAAAACCAGAAGTCACCATTGCTATTTTAAAAATTTTCTGCCTCCAGGGTTCAAAATCCATAAAAAAAATTGATGTCTCTGTCACACCTTACATCAACAATCCGCATCCGGTCGTCAAGGGGTTTACAATAGCATGTCTCTATCAGGGAAACCCAAAAAAATATGGTCCCATGATTGATAGATGGATCGAATCAAATGATATAAACGATTTACAGTCTGGAATTGTCAGTGCAGGATTGAGTGGGGAAAAAAAATATATAGATACCCTTCTTAAAATACTGCACAGGCAAGATATTGATCAGATTATACCAGATATTATCATTGCCCTGTCCAGGCTTGAGGCCGGGGAATTGAATGCTGTCATCTATTCCTATTTTTCCCATGACCATGAAACAGTCAGGATGGCAGCTTTGGATGCCCTTGATATCAATGATGATTTTTCATTGAAAAAAGCCATTTCGCAATTGGCAGACAATTCAGACGAGATTCACGAATTTGCCATAAGAAAAATTAAAAAATCCGAATACCAAAATAACAAAATCATGGTTGAATCCCTTGGCATTCCAGGTACCAGGATTAGAAGAGGCCTTTTTGAGCTATTGGTAACCCTTGATATTAAAGAATTAGACGTGTTTATGTTTGCCAAAAAGAACCTGGATAAATGCTATGAATATCTTGCCATGAGTCAGAATCTTGAAAAACAACCCCCGGGGAAAATGCGGGATCTTGCCATTGAACATTTAATTTATCAAAAAGAGCTTGTTCTTGAAAACATTATCCGTGTTCTTGCGATCCGGGATCAAACAGGCAGGATGAAAACAGCATGGAGAGGAGTTTTTTCATCAGATACCAGCCAGAGGGCAAACGCCATTGAACTTTTAAATGATATCATGGACCGCCAGCTTTTTAATGCCATGCTGCCACTTCTGGAAAGCCCGACTCCGGCAATGGCTCTGGCAGAAGGCAAAAAAAAGGCAATAATCCCCAAATTCGATCCTGAAGGAAAACAGGTTTTTTCAAGTCTTCTATCTTCTGAAGACTGGGTGGATGTTATCATGGGACTTAATCTTACCCAGGGCATGCCCTCTCTGATTGAGGAAAATGGGATGCTCAGAAAATTGGAAAATTCAATCAATAAGAATATTGCAAAGGAAATGCAAATGATTCAGATGAAGAATAACAAACCGTCGAACGATTCCCAGAGGATAAGAGCAACCGAGATTTCCCTTGGTGAAACAATATTGCTTTTAAAGGAGATTGAAATCTTTTCCGGTCTCAGTCCAGCTGAGCTGGCAGCCATAGCAACCGTTACAAAGGAACTTAATTATCCCGAAGATCAAACAGTTATCAAGCAGAACGATGTGGGCGAAACCGTGTTTCTGGTTATTGATGGTGAGGTGGAAGTCATCAAGGAACTGACAGATGGGGATGAAATGGTCCTCGCCATTATCGGACAGGGAGACTCTTTCGGGGAGATGGCCCTACTGGAAAATGAGCCGCGATCGGCAACCATTCGAACAACAAAACCATCTCGTTTTTTAATCATCCATCAACAGGAATTTAAGGAAACGGCAATGGAATACCCCGGGATTGCTCTGAAAATCTGCAAAGTTTTAAGCCGCCGTATCCGCCATCTCCACAGCGGTGTTAAAGACAGACAATCTTTCCTCCCTACTTAATCTGTTTTTCAATTGCACTTGCCAGGTCATCTCTTCCCTGCTGGCGGAGCAGAGGAATCAAGGGCCTGTAAAATGGCGGCCGGACTCTGATGGTGATATCAAACTCAGAGATGTGCTCTGATGAAATTTCGTTTTCAGCAAAAGCACGGGTTTTATCTAATAGTCCAAGGGCCGTCAATTCAGTCATGGTTCTAACACATTTTTCGCATTTACCGCAATTCAAGCGGTCAGGAACATTGGCAAGACAGACCCTGAAATTCTGAAATGCCACATCCCATTGAGAAACGATCTTTATTTTTTCGATCCTGGAAAGCTGGTAATCCCGGTGCCTTATCCGAAGATCCAAAGAAGAGTACTCAGGGTCAAGAAGCGGATGAGAGCCACAGGGGTGAAGGTTGGGTATGTCATAGGAAGATGAAATAAAAACAAGATCCATTCTCCTGGTAAAAGAATGGGCAATGGCTGCCAGGACTGAACCAAAAAAGCTGTTCAGCCAAAGTTCCCGTTCATCGCAAAGATGCCGGATATTGGTATAAACCGGTATCAAAGAAAGCTCAGCATCATTGGTAATTTTTGAAATAGCTTCCATTGCCCTGTCAAAAACAGGGTATTTCATCCCTCGTTCAACCACACCCCCTATATCAAATCCATGAAGAAAAAAACTGTCCTTAACATAGCCTGGATGGCTGCTGGAATAGTGGAGCCTGTTTAACCGCAAAGCAGCCAGTGAATCCATGCCGCCTGACATGAACATGCCGGCACCGGGTGTTTTGATCGGCATGATTTCAGACATTGCGGGCGCTTCTATTTTCAAAGGATGGTATTGTCTCTTTGTCCAGTCCGCAAGGATATGCATGGCTGTTTCAAGGCCTTCCTTTAAGAACGGACAAACTTTTGAATCCATCGCAATTCTTTTTTCCCCAAAATGAATGGCCGGCAAAAGACAGCCCACCAGAAATGAATGTGGGTTGACATCAAAATATTCTTCATAGGCCCTGGAGGTTTTGATAAAAACCTCTTTATCCGGCTGGTTACAGTCCTCAAAACTAACAAGGGCCGAGGCCTTTACACTTTCTTCATCCTTAATCAGATTAAACTTGGAAATTTTCATAATATAGTATAACCATCTGTTATTTAGTGCCTGAACAAAAACCTTGTTCAGGCATGGGTTTAAGTTTTAGGTTTTAAGTTTTAACCTAAATCCTAAAACTTAAAACCTAAAACAATCTCGAATAGTTACAAGTCTCTAACCAAAATTGAAAAACTATATTTCTAGTTTTTCGTTCAGGCACTATTTAGCACAGGTTGATGTAACATAGTCCAACATCTGCTTTGCAATATCCTTTCCCGTTGCCGCTTCAAGTCCTTTGAACCCAGGTGAATAATTCACTTCGATTATCAAGGGAGGGCAATCTTTTTCAACAATAATATCAATGCCGGCAATTTCAAGATGACATGCTTTTGCGGCTTTAAGGGCAATTGAGGCACAGGATTCTGTCACTTCAACAGGACTGGCATGTCCTTTCTGGTGAATATTGGCTCTGAAATCCTGATAATCCGGCACAAGCGCCATGGCACCAGCTATTTTTCCGCCTATCACCAGCACCCTGATATCCGTACGTTCCTGTGGTGGAATAAACTGCTGGACAACAAGGCCTTTTTTGGCCTTAAGATTCTGGGTTAAAAAAGTCTGGGCTTCCATCTGACTATTGACCTTGATAACCCCATCCCCGCCCATTCCATCCACCTGCTTGACCACTACTGGAAATCCGCCCAATTGTTTCACCGCCAGTAAAAAAGATTCCTGTCTGGTGATAAAGAGTGTTGACGGGACAGGCAGACCTGATGAGACAAGGGTCTGAAGGGTGATAAATTGATTTCTGGCAATGGTAACGCCTTTAAGGCTGTTCACCAGGGGTGTGCCTGATTGCATAAACTGGCGCAAAAGGACCAGTCCATAATCCCCCATGGGAGATCCCTGCCGGGGCATGATGACATCCAGTTCTTTGTATATCTTTTCAATAAAAAATTCAAACCGGCTGTCTTTCAAAGAACATAAGATATCATAGGGGTTGATCAGAATGATCTCATTGCCTGAAGCTTCAGCCGCCTGTTTAAGGCGCATGTTGGGATGAAAAGAAAAATCATTGACGGTTAGAACACCAATATTCATAATTTAAGTTCCCAGTCTTTTTCAATCATATTCTCGGGCATCCATATACCCAGTTTTTTGCCAACCTTTTCACTATAATACACAGCAATTTTTTTTGTTTTATTTTTTTTAGCGATCTTATGGGTGGCAGTATTGTCTTCACTGATAATAGAAAAAATCTTAAATTGTCCCGCTCTTTTTGTAAGCCCTTCCAATAGCCTGGAACCCACACCAAGCGCTCTGTATTCAGGTCTGACAGAGGTGTAGCCTCTTTCAACAAAATGATTAAAATCAAGTCCTGTAATGGTATTGAGTCTTTGGATAAACTCCTCTCTTGGATGCTTCAGGCTGGAATTGCCGACAATGATACCGTTTTCCTCTGCATATCCGATTAAATAGGCTCTTTCAAGGTTATACCGTACATATGCTGTATCCACAGATCCGCCAGCTTCCACCATTGCACAGATCTCATCTAAAAAACCCGGTAACAGCTCATCTGGTTTTCTAAAGTGAAAAGTGATACTGGTTCCCAATGAAATAAGGGTTTCATTGACCCGGTCTGCTCTCAGGCAGAATAGATTTTTTTTCCCATGAAACTTTAAATAAAGTAAAAGATGCGCAGGATCTGACAAAAATTTCCAGAAAGGTTCACCCGTCAGCTGTTTTACACCTGAATAGGCTTTCAAAGAAGGATCCATGCCAGTGAGATCTGATTTGCCATCTGACCCGTTGCCAATTAAATTTTCATAGGAATGGGCGATATTGGGATTTAATGATATAAACCTGAGCCAATCGTTTTTTATGGCGCTACAGGTATGGTCTGTTAAGTTTACATGATTCCAGACACCTTGTTTGGAAAGATCCCATAATTTTTTTATCTTTGATGGTTCTTTTTTTTCAAGGCTTTTCCATTGGATCAAAGTCGTTCCCGAGGAAAAAAGGTTTTGGTATTCATTTTCTGCATACGTCTTGTCCAGGTCTTCCATATCCGCATGGACACCAAAAAAAAGTCCGGGAAGTTCCTTTTTTTTCAAAAAGAATTCAAAAGAGGAAAGCTGATTCTCAAAAAGGAATCCTTTTGCTCCGTATTTTTCTTTTAATTTTGCCACAAAATCCCAGAAAAAAAACATATCCTTAAAAATACAGGTTTGAAGCGGCAGTATCAATTCCGGTGTCAGGTATTCTTTCAAGGGGAACATGGAAAAATCCGGTTCAACATGTGTATCTTGATTTTTACGTTTCCAGGTAGTGTTTATCCATTTTAAAAAAAGCGGCAGGTTTTGCAGAGAAAAACGGTGATCTGCAGCAGGGGTGTTATTTCCTCCATGATTATTGTTCTGCAGAACAATTGTCTGTATTTCAGGAAAAATACGTTTTATATAGTGAATAATTGTATTTGCTCCGGAAACCTGAGTTTCAGAGTCCAGAGCAAGGATGACCACCTTTGGAAGGACTTGTTTCAGCATCAAGTCGAGTTTTTCATGACAGAACGAAATCAAAAGCGGGTTTTGACTTTCATCAATAACACTGCCGGACAGAAAACTCCATCTGATCCTGGAGGGATAAAAAGCAGCAGAGTACAACAATAATAAATCATCTATCTGGTTTCTGGTTATAAGATATTTTTCAGGATCATAAAATGATTCTGACTTGAAGAAATCTATCACCTTTTTTGAAAAAATATGATCCACAAAAAACTCAAGGTTGGCATCGTATATTATAGTATTAATGGCTTCACGCAAAAAACATCCAGCTGCAAAGGCGCCGGTAGAAGATGGAATGGCAGGGCTTGTAAACGGCGGGGTGACGATCAGGACAGTTTTTTTATTCATGGCTTTCATTGTTTTGTTATGATACATTATTAATCTTAAACTTTTAATATATATAGTACTGGGAGGATTTAAACAAGCAATCATGAAAATTGCCTTTTTAATGGACAATCTAAGAAAGATCAATCCGGTATTGGAAACCACAAGTTATCTGATGTATGAATGCAACCAGAGGGGACATACAGTGTTTTTTCTGGAACCCCACGATGTCTATATCCGTGGAAATGAAGTTGTTGCAAGGATGCGAAATATATCAGTAAAACCTGGCCTTACCATTAATGATTACTGGCAGGTATTGATTGAATGCCTGAACAAGGATGACCTGATATTTGAAACCATTACAGATCTGGATGCCCTGTTTTTACGAAAAGACCCCCCCATAAGTTATCAGGTCATGGAATTCTTAGGTCCCGTCAGCGACAAGATTTTCATGGTCAACGATACAATGGGACAAATAAAGGGTAATAGTAAGGTCTACGCATTGAACTTCCCAGATATTATTCCTGAAACGCATATTTCCAGAGATCCCTACAGAATTAGAAAAATCATTGATACTTTTGGCGGAGACATGGTTATAAAACCCCTTCAGGGACACGGAGGACACGGCGTGATCAAGGTGAGCAACCGGGATCAGGAAAATCTGAATTCATTGATCAATTATTATATTGATTCAAGCAAACCCTATCCGGAACGTCACCCTACCCTGGTTCAGGAATATTTAGAAAGTGTCAAATATAATGGGGATGTCAGAATTCTGCTCTTAAACGGGGAGATATTAGGGGCAATGGGCAGAAAATCGCTCTATGGTGACTTCAGGACAAATGTCCATGCCGGTGCAAAGGTATTTAAACATGAAATCACCCACAAAGAACGGGAAATATGTGCAACCTTGAAAGATCAATTAATAAAGGATGGCTTGTATTTTGTCGGGATTGATATTATCGGTGACAAACTTGTTGAGATTAACTGCGTCAGCCCCGGAGGCATACCCCGGATCAATCAATTGGATAACGTAAAACTGGAAGTCAAGGTCATTGATTTTATTGAGCAGC
Source organism: Candidatus Desulfobacula maris (assembly GCA_014383445.1). GTDB lineage: Bacteria > Desulfobacterota > Desulfobacteria > Desulfobacterales > Desulfobacteraceae > Desulfobacula > Desulfobacula maris. Next base: position 11,909 of record JACNHV010000196.1, read on the forward strand.
AGATTTAAAGGTCCGGCAAAATGAGCTTCAAAAAGAATCTGGATAGATTATTTAAAAGCAATTTAAAACGAGTCTTATTTACCGGGCTTTTGATATTAATTTTAGGCATGGTTTTATCCTGTCAGAAAAAAGAGGAAGAAGCACTGCTTAAAATAGGGTTGCCTGAAGAGCCCAAGTCATTTAATGTGTGGTTGGCAAGTGATAGCAACTCACGTAAAATTCTATCCCAGATTTACCAGCCTTTATATACTCGAGATCCCAAAACATTAAAAATAATCCCCTGGCTTGCCCAAAAAGACCCTGTCTTTAATAAAGAAGAGCTGTCTTATACAATAAAATTAAGGCCTGCAAAATGGTCTGATGGAACCGACTTTACATCTGATGATGTTGTATTTACCAGAAAATTGTTTCTTGATTTTCAAATTCCCGGGTATGCCAGTAAATGGAAGGTGATAAAAAAACTTGATGTCATTGATGAACACACACTTATTTTCTATTTAAAAGAGCCATCTGCAATTTTCCTTTCCCGGGTATTAACCACTCCCATTGTATCAAAAAAAGAATGGGAACAAATTGCAGCCAATGCCAAAAAAACAGAAAAACCTTTACGTACCCTGCAGAACCATGTCATTGAAAAACCGCTGGGTACAGGCCCTTTTATGCTGGCTGAATACAAAAAAGGGGCCTATGTTTACATGAAAAAGAACCCTTATTTTTTTGGTACGGGGAAAAAAATTGGCGATTATATTCTCGGACCTTATGTGGACAGCATCCTTTTTAAAATATACGGGACCAGTGATGTTGCAATACTGGCCCTTAAAAAGGGTGATATCGATATGTTCTGGTGGGAAATCCAGCCCGGGTACATAAAAGATCTTGAAGCACAACCAGATATTGAAGTATTTCTGAATGAAAAAAACGCTTTGTATTTCCTGGGGTTTAACCTGAGAAAACCACCCTTTGATGATAAAATGTTACGACAGGCCATAGCCACCCTTATTAACAAAGAATTCATTCTTACAAGAATTCTTCAAAATTATGGCTCGCCCATGCACTCTATTATACCATCTGGAAATACCTTCTGGTACAATCCCGATGTCCGCCGATATGATGTGGGGCAAAAAGATGAAGACCGATTCAAAACAGCCCATGAGATGCTTAAAAAAGCAGGTTATACATGGGATAAAGAACCTGTGATATCAGATAATGGCATTGTTGAGGGGCAGGGAATTCGTCTTCCCGATGGAAAACCAATGGATAATTTTGTAATCCTTACACCCCCTGCTGATTATGATCCCAAAAGGGCCTTTGCCGGTATGATGATCCAGGAATGGCTCAGAAAAATAGGCATGCCCGCCTTTGCAAGACCCATGTCCTTTAACTCACTATTGGACAGGGTAAAAGGAAAACATGATTTTGATGCCTTTATTTTAGGCTATGGCAAGCTTAATCTTGATCCAGACTATCTAAGGACATTTTTCGATTCAAAAAATGATAAACCCAGGGGCTGGAACATGAGCGGATACAACAATCCTGATTTTGATAAGATTGCTAAAAAGCAGCTTAGTATTATTGATGAAGAAGAACGGAAAAAATTGATCTGGGAAATGCAGGAAATTCTCATGGAGGATATCCCATATATCCCTTTATATAATCCCCATATTTTAGAAGCTGTTTCCAAAAAAAGATTTGAAGGATGGGTTGAAGAAGTAGACGGTATAGGCAATATCTGGTCACTATGCATGGTAAAGAAAAATAATGGATATTCTAACAACATGGATAAAGGTAAATGAAAACAAAAAAAATTATTTTCAATAAATTGATTGAAATAACCATCCTTTTCTTTATTATCCTGACGGTTTTGTTTTTCCTTTTCCGGGCCGCTCCCGGTGATCCTGTCTCAAGAATGGTTGACCCAACACTGACTCCCGAGGATATCCAGCTTCTCATCGCACAGATGGGGCTTGATGAACCTGCGTGGAAACAATATATAATTTATATAAAAAATTTTTTTTCGGGCAATCTGGGCCATTCTTTTCATTATGGAGAACCCGTCAGCAATATAATACTGGACAGAATGCCCTGCACCATTCTTCTTTTTACCACATCCACGCTTTTAGCCGCATTTGCGGGAGTATTTTTAGGCAAAATCGCAGCCTGGAAAAAGGGATCAGCAATTGATAATGTTTTATCAATAGGCGCCCTTCTCTGTCATACCCTTTTTATCCCATGGTTTGCCCTGCTTGTTTTATGGGCTTTTGCCTATAAGCTTGGCTGGTTTCCTCTGGGTGGAATTATTTCCCCGGAATTATGGATCAATGATACATCTTTTTTTATAAAAATGCTGGATGTGTTGCACCATATGTTTTTGCCTTTGTTAACACTTTTTTTCATTCACCTTGGCTCCTACCTTTTACTCATGCGATCCAGTATGCTGGGTGTATTAAAAGAAGAATATATTATTACGGCAAGGGCAAAAGGCCTTTCCGACAAGGTAATACGAAATAAACACGCTGCCAGGAATGCTGCACTGCCCGTAATTACCAGCGTAGGCTTAAGTCTTGCTTTTTCCATAAATGGCGGCGCTTTAACAGAACAGATTTTTACCTGGCCAGGCATAGGCAGAGAGCTTATTTTTGCCGTAAGCAACAATGACTATCCTCTTGCCCAGGCCTGTTTTTTACTGATAACGGCTGTGGTGCTTATCGCCAACCTGATTGTGGATCTCTTGTATGCATATATGGACCCGAGGATCAGCTACTGATGAAAAAAATAGAAAAAAAACCAGAGCATAGAAATCATTATATCGAGAGATTTACAAAATCCTGGGCCATATTTATAAAAAACCCCATGGGAAAAACAGGCCTTATTATTTTATCGGCTTTCATGCTCATGGCCATTGCAAGTTTTTTCGTTCCGCTTTTAGGTCCTGTTTATCACCCCATGACAGGTGCTGATCCAAACATAACATATTCAACCGGCCCCAGTCTTCAGCACTGGCTTGGAACGGATTTTATTGGAAGAGATCTTTTTGTGCAACTGCTGGAAGGTGCGAAAGTTGCCTTCATTGTAGGTCTTTCCTGTGCCTTCATAAGTGTTGTTCTTGGCACTGCAATAGGGATGATATCCGGATATGCAGGCGGAATAGTTGACACAATCCTCATGAGGATCGCTGATATATTCATGGTGCTGCCTTCCCTTGTAATTCTTCTGATCCTGGCCTCATTATGGGAGTTGAGTATCTGGGTCATTATTTTTATCATTGCAATCATGAGATGGCCATCTGTATCACGAATTATCCGTTCCCAGACCCTGTCTTTGAAATCAAGGCCGTTTATTGAAGCCTCCAGAGTAGCGGGTGCATCGAATTTCAGAATCATTTTTAAACATATTATGCCCAATGTTCTTCCATTGGCATTCTTGTATATGACATTCAGGGTAACATCAGCCATACTGGTAGAAGCAGCCCTGTCTTTTTTGGGATTTGGCGATCCAGGACAGGTCAGCTGGGGCATGATGCTTCAATGGGTTTGGAGCTCAGGCCATATGTTCCAGGCACCATACTGGCTTTTACCTCCTGGTATTTGCATCTCTTTGCTGACCCTATCATTTTACATGCTGGGCCGTGCAATGGATGAAGTTCTTGATCCAAGACTCAGGAAGGAAGAAGAGGAAGAATAAATGGCATTACTAAAGGTTGAAAATTTAAGTGTCGGCTATAAAAGCAAAAAAGGCATGGTTAATGCTGTCAATAACATATCCTTTTCAATAGAACAAGGCCGATCTCTGGGATTTGTTGGAGAATCCGGATGTGGAAAAACCACAATTGGAATGACACTTATGGGTCTTTTGCCTGAAAATGCTTCCATTCTTAAGGGAGACATCATTTTTAACGGCAATAACCTTGCCAGCTTTAATGATGAAAAATGGAGGGCGTTCCGAGGCAAAGAAATTTCCATGATATTCCAGGCTGCAATGAATGCCTTGAATCCGGTCATCCGGGTGGATGAACAGATTGCAGAAGTGATACAGATCCATAATCCTGCGATGTCTAAATCAGATGTTTCCAACCAGGTAAAAAAAATATTCAGCCTGGTTGAAATTCCTGAAGATCGTTTAAGAGATTTTCCCCATCAATACAGTGGCGGCATGAAACAAAGAGCCATTATCGCCATGGCGCTTGCATGCGCCCCAAAACTGATTATAGCTGATGAGCCTACAACAGCCCTGGATGTAATTGTCCAGGACCAGATCTTAAAAGAGATCAAAAAGATTCAAAAAGCCTTGAATACCAGTGTTATTTTTATTTCCCATGATATTGCCGTGGTTGCAGATGTCTGCAAAGACATCTGTGTCATGTATGGCGGACACATAGTGGAAAAAGGCACTAGAGAAGAGGTGTTTAAATCTCCGCGACACCCTTATACCAAAACTCTATTGGGATCATACCTGACGTTGGACTCATATGAAGATATCAATGTTCCTGAGATACGTGAAGCTCCTGATTTGATTACAATGACAGGAGGATGCCGTTTCTCAGCCAATTGTAATTGCAAATCTCAAAAGTGCCAATGCCAAACCCCTGAATGGGTGAACCTTTCTTCAACACATCAGGCTCTTTGTTTCGAAGAGTTATTAAATAAGGACAAAAATGACTGAGGAACAAAATATACAAACGCCCATCATTGAATTAAATGGTGTGACAAAAGAATATAGCTCAAAAAAAAACTTTTTATCAAAAGGCGAAACCAATATTATCGCCCTGAATAATATAAGTCTGGCAATACAAAAAAAAGAGATCTTTGGCCTTGTCGGCCAGAGCGGCAGTGGCAAAACAACGATAGGAAGGCTTTTGGTAAAGCTTGAAGAACCAACCAAAGGGATAATAAAGCTTAATGGCAAGCCAACAAACAAGCTTAAAGGAAAGGCCCTGAAACACTATCGGTCAAAGGTTCAGATGATTTTCCAAGACCCTTATCAATCCCTGAATCCTCATCTTTCTATTGCTGAAACCATTATAGAACCACTGGTTGTCAACAAGATCGGCAACGCCCTCACCCGGCGCGATAAAGTGCTGGAAACCCTTGAAATTGCGGGCCTGTCTCCAGGAGAAGATTTTTTTCACCGATACCCTCATCAATTGAGTGGTGGCCAACGGCAGCGGGTCGCCGTGGCACGTGCCATTATCCTGGATCCAGACTTTATTGTGGCAGATGAACCCACTTCAATGCTGGATGCCACCATTGCCATCCAGCTTTTTCAATTGCTTTTGGATATTAGAAAAAAATTTAAAATGACCTTTCTTTTTATTACGCACAACCTGGCTGCAGCAAGATACCTGTGTGATAGGATTGCGGTAATTCACAATGGGGTTATCGTTGAAACCGGAAGTGCGGACAAGGTGATTAAAGATCCTCAACATCCCTACACCAAAAAACTGATACTGGCTCAACCCGGATTTAATTTTAAAAATTAAATTGCCAATCTAAAATAAAAAACAACAATGGATATATCAAAATGAAAGATACCTTGTTCATACAGTTTTATAACAAAACAAAAAGCGGATGGTTTGACCTTAGCAATGGATTTTCAGACACCTGGGACCTGTGTAATGGAAAAGGTGACTTTTACTGGATGCTGCATGAAGAAGACAATGACAAGTGGTATTTGGAAGAAACCTATCAGGATATTCCCCTTCCCATACAAAAGGGAGTAGTCTATGTCAGCGCCAGTTATTTCAACCACTTATATCAGGCCTACACCTGGTCAATCCAACATCCTGATATTCAGTTCATTGTCGGCGGACCTGTGGCTTCTGAACGAAGCATCGGCAACAACAAATGGAATTCCGTTCACTTCAAGGTAGAAAAAGAGCTGCCGCCCAATCTGATACTCACAGGCCAAAGTGTTGAAAGCCTCTTCAAAGTGCCAGAGTTTTCAGGGAAGTGGAAACTTAAAATGCCAGAATCAATTCCTGAGAACAGCAAAATTTATTTTTCCTATACCCTTGAAAATCAATGCTATTGGAAAAAATGCCCTTTCTGCTCCATTGCCCAGCATTGTTCGGAACATTTCAGAAAACGCAAAAACCTGGACCTTGAATTCAAAAATCTTGACTTTAAAGGAAACAAAATAGTCCGTCTAAACACAGGCTCTATTACACCGGAACACATCAAAGCCATTCTTCCAAACCTGCCCATTGGGAATGATATTGAATACCGGTTCTTTATGCGGGCAGCTAAAGCAGAGACCAATGCCCTAAAACAGGCGATTAAAAACTTTGACAAAAAAATTCCAAACTGCACATTGGGTTTTGGTATTGAATTTCCCTCGGACCGGATGTGGAAATATCTGGATAAAGGCACCATAATGAGCGAGGTCGTTGAAACCCTTGAATTTTGCATGCAAGCAGGCTTTAAGGTCAATGCCAATGTTATTCTCGGGTGGAACAATCTTATAGACCAGGACCTGAAAGACCTGGAAAAATTCATGGACAGCCTTTCAGGACATACCGTCACAACCCTGCAGCTTAGATGGCTGTTTGCCCACCCATACACAAAAATATACGATACCTATGACGGAGTAGATGACACCATTCGATTGGGACCGTTTAATTGTGGATTTAATGTAAAAGTGGATGCCGAACAAAAAGAATTAAACCTTGCAGCAGCCGAAATTATCAAGGAAAAATGTGATCTTAAGCACATAAAACTGGAAGGCTATAAAAACTTAAGAAAAGGTCAACTTTAGCAGACCGTTCCACAAGGATAATAAAAGTGGTCAGCCAGCTTGAAACAAGTCTTCAAGGGTGGGGATAAAAATATCCACCAATGTCTTGTGGATCCATTGGGTATAAGCCTCACTATCGGGGTCAATATGAAGCAGCCATGCGGCACTGGTCGGGGTACCAAGGTAGTAGAAGGCTAAGGCATTAAAGCTATCGGTAAAACGACAGATCTCTTCATGAGATGCCTTTAAATGCAAGGATTTGCTCAGTATTTCACGAATTGTCTCCACCGTCTCGATTATTCGGGCTTGACCGGGTACAGTCTCAATGGTTTCAACGGAAAGATTCAATAATAAAATTCTAAAGACCCAGGGGTTTTTCTGAGAAAAATCAATCAATCGCTGAACATAAAGGGAAAAACCCTGGACTCGTTCCATGTGGCTTACTTCCATGACAGCTTTTTCGCAGGTATTGTGAAGGTTCTTACATATCAATTCAGCTACACCATCAAACAAATCCGCTTTTGTGGGGTAATAATAGCGGATTAATGCATGGGGAAACCCAGCTTCCCTGGCAATCATACGGATACTGGCTGCAGTATAGGAATTTTTTGCAAAAACAAGGCATGCAGCATCAAGTATTGCTTTCCTGGTCTTTTTGGGGTCTTTTTTTTTCTTCATATACGTTTTGATCTTTTCAAAGATTTTTGCAATATCTATATTGCCCTGAATCTTAGACTATTTGTTTATAGTTAAGATTCAGGGTGATCTGTTGTGAAGTGTATTCCAGGACGAATTTTAACCAGATACTTTGCCATTCATGGCAGGTATGCGTCACTACCTCTACTTATTGAGAAGCTTATTCATCATTTCAATCGCGACCGCCTTTGAGGATGCAGGATTCTGACCCGTTAACAGATTTCCATCAACCTCAACATGACTTTCCCAGTCAGCTCCCTTATGATAAAGACCCTGGTTAGACTTGAGCATATCTTCAAGTAAAAAAGGGACAACCTCTGTGAGTTGCACAGCTTCTTCTTCAGAATTGCTGAAGCCGGTTACTCTTTTGCCTTTCACCAAGGGGGAACCATCCTCACGTTTTGTATGGTATAGAACTCCTGGCGCATGGCAAACCAGCCCAATCGGTTTTCCTTGCTGTGAAAAAGTCTCCAGGAGTGAAATGGAACTTTTGTCTTCAGCAAGATCCCAGAGAGGTCCGTGCCCTCCAGGATAGAAAACGGCATCGAAATTTGAAGGATCCAGAGTGTCTAAACGGAGTGTGTTGGCGAGATGTTTTTGAGTGAACCCTAAGGTGACGTCAACATTCTGGTCTTTAAATACGTAATAAGGGGAGGCGAATTCTTCCAGCCAGAAACCGGTTTTTAGCCCTGTGTTTCCAAGTTTATCGTGGGAGGTTTATATGAAAGTAGTGAGATTTGAGTTTTGAGTAGTGAGAAAAAACCATCAGTCTATCCCCCCTCACATCTCATATCTCACATCTCATTACTCTTTCATTTTTTGTTGTGCCCGCAAGGGCATGGGTGTTAGTAGCATCAGTATTTTCATGAAAAACTCTTTTTTTAAACGATCGATTAGTGTTTGTCATTAACTCGGATAACCAATTTGCCGAAGTTCTGACCATCCAACATGCCGATAAAAGCATTCGGTGCATTCTCTAACCCATTAATCAGATGCTCACGGTATTTTATCTGTCCTGTGCTCAGCCATTGGAACATCTCTTTTGCAAATTCGTCGTAACGGTGGCCATAATCATCAAAAATAATGAATCCCTGAACTTTTAATCGTTTGACTAAAATAGTACCCATCAGAAGAGACATCCGGTCCGGTCCATCAGGAAGCTGAGTCACATTGTACTGTGAAATAAGCCCGCACACCGGAATTCTGGCCTTTGTATTGAGCAGCGGCAAGACCGCATCGAATACTTTTCCTCCTACGCTCTCGAAATAGATGTCAATTCCCTTGGGGCAAACCTGGTTAAGTTGCCGGGCAAAATCCAAAGATTTGTGATCCAGACACTCATCAAATCCAAGCACCTCTTTTGCGTAGTTGCATTTTTCGCTACCACCGGCAATACCGACAACACGACAACCTTTCAACTTCCCTATTTGTCCTACTGTTGCACCAACAGGACCTGTGGCAGCAGCGACAACCAGGGTCTCTCCCTGTTTGGGTTGGCCAATATCCAATAACCCCATATAGGCAGTAAAACCCGGCATGCCCAATATTCCCAATGCATAGGAAGGGTTCTGAGGAGTTTTTCCTAATCGGGTCAGGCCGGAACCATCAGAAAGCGCATAATCCTGCCAGCCGCTATACGCAAGGACCCACTCACCTTCCTTGTAATCAGGGTGCCGGGATGTTTCAACCTGAGAAATTGTCGCACCCACCATCACTTGATCAATCTTCACAGGTTCTGCATAAGATGGCGCGTCGTTCATCCTGCCCCGCATATAAGGGTCAAGGGAAAGATACTCGGTGCGCAGCAGCACCTGGCCTTCAGCCGGCTTAGGTAAAGGTGTGTTCACCATCCGGAAGTTCTCGGAAACCGGAGTGCCGTGGGGTCGTGCAGCGAGCACGATGGAACGGTTGTGTTCTTTATTTTGAATCATGATTTGCTCCTTTTTCTTTTTTTAACGATTCTTTTTTTTCAATAGCACAATGCAACGCCTCTTCCATGGCAAGAGTTGAAAAGCACTTATTACATGAAATGCAGGATGCCTTTTTCCTGTCTCCTGCGGCCCATCTTTTGACAAGGTCAGGTTCCCTGATAAGCGGCCTAGACAGAGCAACATAGTCTGTGAATCCTGATGTTACGACTTCTTCTGCAATATTAAAGGACAGAAAACCGCCCACAAGAATAAGCGGAATCTTTATGTTCTTCTTGAATTCTTCGGCAGCCTTCCTGTAGTAAGCTTCCCGCTCTTCAGACTTTGATGTGCCGGCCCTGGAGGGAATGAGTTTGCCCGATTCGAAGGTTCCGCCGCTCATCTCGATAGCGTCTATTCCACGGTCTTCAAGCATATGGCAAACCTTGATGGTCTCATTTACCGTGATCCCCCCTTCAAGAAAATCCTCCGAGTTGATCTTGACCAAGACCGGGAATGACTTTCCGACTCTTTGCCTGATCTCTTCGTACACCTGAACAAGAAACTTTGCCCGGTTTTCAAGAGTTCCACCGTATACGTCATCCCGCAGGTTATAATAGCCAGACAAAAACTGACTCAACAGATAGCCATGGGCCGCGTGGATCTGAACTGCATCAAAGCCTGATTTTACAGCTCTTTCTGCAGCATCTCCAAAAGCGCTTACAGTTCTTTCAATCTCATTAACCGTCATTGCAGACGCTTTTTTAACACTATCCACAATTACATCTGAAGGGCCCATGGGTGAATATTCGTCTTTTCCGATGCCGTTTTTTCCGGCATGGGCCAACTGAACGGCAACAAGACTGCCGTGTTCATGAACAACTGAAGCCACCTGTTTCAAGCTTTCGATCATTACGTCGGAATAGATGCCCATCTGTCTTGGGCCTGCCTGACCTTCCATTGTCACATGGGCGTGACCCGTAATAATAAGCCCGGCCTCACCAAGGGCGAGTTGTGCCATGCAGGCCAACAACTGGTCATTCACCCTTCCATCAAGATCTGCCATTGCTTCGTGGGTAGCAGATCTGACAAACCGATTTTTTATATTCATTCCATTTATCGTGGTTGATTCAAATAATCTGGACATTTTTCTCCTTTATTCGTCTGTGTTGAATTTGTTTTTTAATTATATAGATAAATCATAATCAGGGTTTTAGAAAAAAATCAAAAAGGAGACTTATGCACTCTTTGACCGGTGCTGTTGAGTTCACTATTTTCATATTCAGTAGTGCCCCTTCCCAGGCATTCCAGATGAATTCTGTTAAGGCATCAGCTGAAATATCACCCCTGATGGTTCCCATGGTTTGACCTTGACTGATCTGTTTTGAAACTCGATCTTTCCAGACAGTCATAGCATGATGCATTTTTTGCCGACATAGATCACTGGCCTCACTGATCTCTGCCGCCAAATTTCCTATGAGACAACCCGTTCTCACTTCACTTTGCTCATGATGGGAAATGATCATCTCAAGACTGTATCTCAATGCCTCAAACGGATCCTTTGGGCCGCTTTTGAGTAAATCATCCCAAAGGATCGATAAGTTACCCTGCAGGTTTGCATGTCTTTCGACAAAGGCAGCCTGTCCCATGGTTTCGTTTCCTATTTCATGACCAAACATGGAGACAAAGATTATGTTTCTGTCTCTTTGTGATTGAGGAATCATGGAAAAATATCTGGCTATTTCAAGAATACTGGCTTGAGAGCCCAAATTATCAATCGCACCATCAAACCAGCTATCATAATGGCCACCAATGATGATGGTTTCATCAGTTTTTCCGTTACCAGGGAGTTCACCTACAATATTGTTGGCTATGCCAGGCACCAAAGAGTATTCCAGGTTAACCTTGACGTTGACTGGTCCTGATTTCATACTGTTTTTAAGTTTTATTCCATCACTTTTTCCAATTGAGAATACAGGTATAGGAAATAGATCCGGTTTCTCTGCTTTCTGGTTTTTTATTTCTCCAACATTTCCGACCCGATTTCCTGTTGGACCATCTATTCGTGTTTCAGCAATGATGATTGCTTTTGCACCTCCCTTTAAGTGTGGTAATTTTTATGATATTGATTTTTTTTATTCCAATAAATGAAAAATTGTGAAGAGCTGTGATTTTGTACTTTCATCACAGCCCTGTAATAAAAAAATTAAGTAATTATTCAGTTAAACCGGTAAAATGAATTTAAATACCGGCACAAACTTTCATTGCGTCTTCTAATTCTTCTTTTACAAGTCCGGTTGCGCCGGGTTTTATTTTTTTTAGCGCAGACAAACCATACTCTCCTCCGATATGACCCATGGCCCATGCAATCATTGCTTTCACTCTTTCATCAGAGTTTTCATTAAATGCACGAACAAGATCCGGCAGATAAAAAGGATCAAGGCTGTTTCCCATGACCCGGGCAACATTCATTTTCCATCGCCACAAATTCTTGTCCGACATGTAGAACATGTGGGGCCATATTTTTGCATTAAAATAATTCTTGTCCATGTGAAGGAGAAGGCAAAGATCGAAATCTTTTGCCTTTGCAACAACCTTATCATTGATTGGAAGTTCCTTTGCCAGCCATGGCTGATTTCTGGGGCAGACATTCTGACACCGGTCACACCCGTAAATATACAAGCCCATGGGTTCTCTTAACTCTTTCGGGGTAATCCCCTCTCCAAAATAAGTCAGGTATGATATACACTTTCGCGGATCTATTCTGCCATTTCCCTTCAGAGCCCTTGTGGGACAGGCTGCAATGCAGGTGTTCTTGCACCAGTCAGGGCAATTGATCCCGATGGTGGGTGTTCCAGGTGTAAATTCCTTGTCAATTACCACTGCAATGGGCAGGGTCCATGAGCCGCCACGGACAACCTTGTTTGAATAAAAAAGGCAGTTTTTTCCAAATCCGCCCATGCCGGCCCGGGCTGCGGCGACCCTGTGGGGAAGATTAAAAGGGACCTTTGAATCAATACCATTGTCCCTTAAGAAGCTTCTGAATTTTTTAATTCTCAAATAAAGCCCGTCTTTGGTAACCCTGTCATCGTCAAGATAGCATCGGCCGAAATGGCTTTCCATGGTTTTTGGATAGGATTTTAGAAAATAGGTTTCCATGAGGACGATAATCGTTTTTGCCTCTGGGAGAATTGTTCTGGGGTCAACGCCATTGTGAAGGTCCAATCCGACGTCATTGGTCCATGCATATTCGTCCTCCATTGTGGCCAGTAATTTTGCATGGTCTTCAAAAGGCCTGGCCGTTGTAAAACCAACGTCCTCAAAACCGGCTTCCTTTGCTGCCTTGATAATGTCTTTTTTTTGAACCATTTTTATCCTCCTTAAATCAGCCCTCTTTAAACCAATCCTCTTTTTTTAGCCATCTGCATCATTTGTGCACCCGTGGTTTCAGGTGGCAGGCGAAGCTCTTGTTCAGGTTTATCCACAAGGGTCAGTGCCTCTGTTGGACAGGTGGTTACACAAAGTCCGCAACCGATACATCGTTTTTCAGATACGCAAATGAGCTCTTCTTCATCCAGAGTAAGAGCATCCATCTGACATCTTTCCAGGCAGGCTTCACATCCGGTACACGCGTCCCTGTCTGCCGTGATCACATGATTGGAAAATACGATACTGGCAGGGTGTGGATGTTGGCTTATGGCTTTAAGAACGCCACAGCAATCCCCGCAGCAATTGCACATCCCGGAAGGATTCTGGGATGTGGCAGGTTGGGTGACAAGCCCTTGTTCACGACATTTTTCAAGTATCTCAATGGCCTTTTCCAGCGAAATTTCTCTTCCCATATCCCTGTCAAGATAATATTGTCCCATGGACCCGAACATGAAACAGGCTTCCTTTATTTTGCCGCATCCCTCATCCATAATCTCGGTCCGCTTTCTACAGATGCAGTCGGTAATAATAATCCTATCCTTGCTTTTTAAAATCTGGACTGCATCGTCATAGGCCGCAACATTATGGGTGACATCAATGGATTGATTGACCGGGATCACTCTTAAAAAATAATCCGCACTTTTCTGCATGTTAGAATCAAAGGCTTCCTTAAAATACTGCCCTGTCATTTTTGCCAGATCCGGTTTCAGTGTTTTGACCTGGAATTCAAAGATACCGTGGACAAAGGCAATCGCACCATATTTGATTATGCCGTTTTTCTTGACACGAAAGAGCAATCCCCTTTCAGCCATATCATCTAAATGAACTGCCGTCTTTTCGATAGCCTGATTGATTCTCTTGGCAATGGTTTCAGGCGTTTCAAGCTGATGGGTAAGTGCCAGGGCCATTGCTGCATCCTCTGGAGTGAACAGATATTTTAAGATCTTAATTTCAATCCCGGATTCTGTAGCAGGAAATCCCATGGAAAAAAGGTCAAGGCGTTCCTGTAATTGACGATAAATTTTAGTGGTCATCAGATTCTTTCCTTTATGGTTTGCTATGCTGGTTATTACAATTCTGTTCATTTTTTCTTTTCATAGCTTCTTAGGTTTTATTTCATCCTATATGTATAGCTCATCATGATCTGATTTCGATCTTCCATGTTTAAAGCTGCTTCCAATCCTGCGCAATCCAGATTGCAATTAATGGCCTCCTTGGTCATGCGGATCCCCATGGGGTTTTTTTCAACCATTGTTTTGGCCAGGTCTTCTGCGGTGCTAATCATCTCATCCTTTGACACGACCCGGGAAGCAAATCCCAGGTTCAAGGCATCGGTCGCATCCATCCAGTTGCCGGTGAGCAGATATTCATAGGCTCTGCCTGCTCCGATAAGCCGCGGCAAAAAATAGCTGGATGCCATGTCTGCCCCGCCAAGGCCGATATTGATGTAGGCGGCTGAAAACCTTGCATTTTCAGCCAGGATTCTTAAATCCGAGGCCATGGCCAGTGAAAATCCAATACCAGCGGCGGCACCGTGGACGCATGCAATAACAGGCTGGGGAATCTGGCGCATAGCCAAAAAAAGCCGGCTCATTCGAACCTGGGCATTGTAAGCCTGAATAGGGGTCATATTGAAAATTTGCGGGGCATAGACTTTGATGTCAAGCCCTGCGCAAAAACCCTTGGCATCGCCGCCATCCAGGATGATGACCCGGGTCTCTTCATCGTACCGCAGCTGCTGTAAAAGGGTTTCAAACGCCTTTACCATGCTATGATCAAAGGCATTATAGGTGGAGGGCCGGTCCAGGGTTAAATATCCAATATTATTTTTGGTTTTAAATTTAAATGGCTGATCCTGGTTTTCTGATTTTGTATCTTTATTCATATGATTATCTGTCTCCCTGTTATGGGTTTGTCCTAAAAAATTGAGATTTAATCTGTAAAACAGGCCTCAGGCATTGCCAGTGTTACCATGGTTTTATTTCGTAAGGTCATGGATATGCTTTTAACCTTGGCAAGTTCATGGGAATAAAAGTATGTGGCTACATGGATTTTTCCTTCATAAAACAGCTTGTCCGCTTTTTTCAAGACCTCTTGTTCTAATTTTTCTGCTGCTGCATGAGCCATGGACAGCCATTGCCAGGCAATAGCCACAATGCCGAACATTTCAAGATAAAGAGTGGCATTGGCCAGATACGCATCCGGACCTTTTTCCCCGGCAAGTGCCACCAACTCCATGGTTATTGTTTCAAGAAGTGTCATATTAGACAAAAGTGCATCAGCCATATCCGCTAATCCGGCAGCCTGTCTTGCTTGGTTCACCGTTTCCGATATCTCATATTTTAATAACACCATGGCTCTGCCATTTTCTGCAACCACTTTTCTACCCAGAAGATCCATGCCCTGAATTCCAGTCGTACCTTCGTGGATGGTATGGATGCGCATATCCCTGAAATGCTGTTCAGCAGGGAAATCATCACAATACCCATATCCGCCAAAGCATTGGATAGCGTTACTTGTGGACAGGATTCCCATTTCAGACGGATAGGTCTTGGCGATGGGAGTCAGCAGTTCCAACAGCAAATGACAATCGGTCTGGGACGGGTCTTTGGCAAGGATATCCTCGTACATGCCGCATTGTAGGATAAGGGATAGAGACCCTTCCGCCACAGCCCTTTGAAAAAGCAGCATGCGCTTGACATCCGGGTGCTGAATAATCGGGACTGGGGCTGAATCTTTGGGGTCAGCTATCTTTCTGCCCTGGTGCCGTGTCCTGCAGTAATCAAGGGCTGCATGATAGGCAGCCGTAGCAATGGCCGTGGCTCCCATCCCTACTTCCAGGCGGGCACCATTCATCATCTGGAACATATAGGACAATCCCTTGTTCTCTTTGCCCACCAGATACCCTGTGCAGTTCCCCTTTTCCCCCATGCGCAATCCCACGATAGGGGCTCCCCGGTATCCAAGCTTGTGGAACACCTGGGTGACGATTACATCATTGTCCATAAGATTGCCCTGTTCATCAGGCCTGAATTTGGGCACCAGGAAAAGTGAGATACCTCTTGTCCCTGAAGGAGCACCCTTAATCCTGGCCAGCATGAGATGAATGACATTGTCCACCCCGTCATGGTCGCCGGCCGAGATAAAGATCTTTTCTCCGTTTATTTTGTATTGTCCATCTTCAACGGGCAGTGCTTCACAACAAAGGTCTCCTAAGGAACTCCCGGCTTCGGGTTCCGTAAGCGCCATGGTACCCTGCCATTTGCCTGAGAGCATTGGGGACAGATAGGCATTTTGCAGTTTTTCGGAGCCAAAACCTAAAATTAAATTTGCAGCACCCATGGTCAGCCCGGAATAGACTGATGCAGAATAATTGGATGCAGCAAAAATAAAATTGATACAATGGAGCAGGGAAGCCGGCATATTATCTCCTTCCCAAATTTCTGGGAAACCTGCAGAAATCCAACCGTCTTTTCCCAGGGTTTCAAGCATGGGCCTGACCGACTTATGAATCCGGACCCTGCCGTTTTCCAATACAGGCGGATGTCTGTCCATTTCTTCAAATACAGGGTGCATCACTTTTTTCCCCAGATCAAAGGCCGCCTTGAGCACCATATCAATGGTTTTAGGGGTATGGCCTTTTAAATATTCAGGGGTTTTGGAATGGTAATTTCCCCCTCTTGAATGGAGGGTGAACTTCAGGTTCTTTATGCTCATAAATTTGTCTGTCATGGTTGTTTCCTTAGGGTAAAAATGTCACTTGGCAGCGGATTGATTTTATCGGATACCTTCCATAAAATTCGGATTCAAAAAATCCGGTTTGGGATAGTAATAAACTCCGCGACCACTTTTTGTTCCCAACTCTCCATTTTCCACACGTTTTTGAAGCAATGCAGCATTTGCAAAGGATTGCAGGCCGATCTGAAGCCCCATGGTTCCGGAGCCCAGAATCAGCACATTTTTTATTGCTTCCATGCTATTGTCCTTATCCAAATGCCTGTTCTTCCATTATCAATGCGGCATCACTAAGACCTTGAACCGCTTGCATTTTTCCATAGGTTGCCGGCAAAATAGTTTCAATGTAGAACCTGGCTGTGGTGACAATGCCTTTATAAAAAATTCGGTCTTTTTGTTTTGGATTGTTTTCAAGTGCCGTTGTGGCTGTCAGCGCGCGCCAAAGGTGCATCCATCCCAGGGTTACTTCTCCGGTAACTTCAAGAAAAGGGTGGGCATTGGCAAAGGCTGAGGCATATTTTTCCGATCTGGCTGCCTGGCCAATGATCATGGCAGTTGCACCAAGGCTTTCGACCTGCTTTGAAAGGGCTTTGGCAAGCGGGGCCAACGATGGTTTTTCTTTTGCCGCAGCAATGGCCTTATTAATTTCATTTAGAAAACTTAAAAAGACATTGCCTTTTTCCATGCCAAGCTTTCTACCCAGAAAATCCATGGCCTGGATACCATTTGTGCCTTCATAGATAGAGGCAATTTTAACATCCCGTGCCAATTGTTCCGCAGGAAATTCGCTGGTATATCCATAACCGCCATAAACCTGGATGGCTTCAATGCAGACATCAAATCCCTTTTCTGAGCAATAGGCTTTTACCACTGGGGTGAGAAGTTCAACCATATCAGAGGCAAATTTTTTGTCTGCTTCATTGGTTGCCACTTCTTTTTTATCAAAACAGGCATAGACATAATAAACAAGGCTTCTCATTCCGTCCACCTGGGCTTTCATCCCGGTCAGCATCCGTCGTACGTCCGGGTGTTTAATAATGGGGATGGATTTTGCATCTGGATCTTTAAGGCTGGCAATATCTTTTCCCTGAACTCTTTGTTTTGCATAATCCAAGGCATATAGATAAGCCAATGAAGCTGCTGAACTGCCCTGAAAACCAACACTGAGGCGGGCTTCATTCATCATATGAAACATAATCTTGAGCCCCTGGTTTTCTTCTCCCAGCAAAAAGCCCCTGCAGTTTCCATTGGCACCCAGGGACAGGGAACAGGTGGGTGAACCGTGCATACCCATTTTTTTCTCTATGCCAACACACTGGACATCATTTGATTCACCAATGGTTTTATCATCATTGACCCAGAATTTCGGGACAATGAAGATGGAAATACCGGCACTTCCCTCAGGGGCACCCTCTATTCTGGCAAGGACTGGGTGGATAATATTTTCTGTAAGATCATGATCGCCACATGTGATAAAAATCTTGTTTCCGGTGATGGTATAGGTTCCGTCATCATTTTTTTTCGCGGAGGTGGTCAGAGCCCCGACATCTGACCCTGCTTCGGGTTCAGTCAACAGCATGGTGCCGGACCACTTGGCAGTATACAGATTTTTAACAAAGAGATTTTTCTGATGGTCGGTTCCGTAAAGTTCTATCATTTTTCCTGTCCCGTGGCCCATGTGGGTAAATCCGCTCAAGGAATAATTGGCTCCCACTGTATATTCCATAATGGCTACAGAAATTAAAAAAGGAAGTCCCTGTCCCCCCCATTTTGTATCTTCCATGGTGGAGGTAAGGTCTGCATCCAGAACCGCTTGTCTTGCCCTTCGAAATGATTCCGGTGTTAAAACCCGACCATTTTCAAACCGGACACCGTTTTTATCGCTTTCAGCAAGGGTGGGTAGTATTTCTTTGATGGACAGTTTTCTGGCTTCAGAAATTATCATGTCAACTGTTTTTTTGGTAAAATCTTCAAATTTTTCAAACTTAAGTAACTGTTCAGCATCTAGAAGTTCATACAAAATAAAATCAATTTCTTTTCTATCTGCTATGAGTTGAGCCATTTTCTTTATTCCTTTATCAAAATTATTGTTACACTAACATCCCGCCGTCACAGATCAGGCTGGCGCCGGTGGTGAAGGAGGCGGCATCTGAAACAAGATACAATACAGCACCAGCCATTTCATCAGGATTTGCATACCGCCCCATGGGAATCTGGGACAGGGCATGCTGACAGATTTCATCCGAGGAAATGATGGCGCTTGCAAACTTAGTATCGGTAAGACCCGGCAAAAGCGAATTGATCCTGATTCCTTTTGGGGCAAGTTCCCTTGAGAGGGTTTGTGTCATATTGACCAGGGCTGCCTTGGTAGCGGAATAAACCCCCTGTAAAAGCCCGGGACTTACTGCATTTACAGATGCGACATTAACAATGGCGCCTTTATCTTTCATGAGGGGCACTGCATGTTTAATCATGAAAAAAGGCCCTTTCAGGTTTACATCCAGGGTTTTGTCCCAGATACCTTCATCTGCCGTGAGCATTTCTCCAAAATGGGGATTGGTGGCAGCATTATTTACCAGTATATCCAGGGTTCCATATTTTTCTATAATCTTTTCATACATGGCTTTAATCTGATCTGGATAGCCCGTATGACACGCCATGGCTTCGGCCTTTCCTCCTGATTCTCTTATTTTCCGGGCTGCGGTTTCAAGATTTTCAGCCTTCCGGCTTACCAGGATACATCGGGCTCCGTACTTGGCCAGCTTTTGAGCGCATGCAAGTCCAATCCCCCTGCTGGCGCCTGTAATAACTGCGATTCGTCCATCTAATTTAAATTCTTTCATTTTGACACCTTTTCAATTTATAAAGTTTAATCAAAGATTATATTTTGTCTAAACAATGTCAAGTATTAATTAATCAATTCATCTCAATAGTATAATCTTAAAGCAAATAAAACCTTTAACCGGCAATTTTGAAAAAAAACCCTGTTCAACTCCTTCTTTTATTATTTTGGTGAGTGCTCCTTGTGCCGAGAGTGAACTTTCCTTTAGGTATCGCAATACTTCATCAGAGAGATTTTTCAATGCTTCCCCTGATTGAAGATGAAATAAATTGATCAAAATGTTTGGATTATAATCATAAACTTCAATAAACGCATCACAGAATTTTCATATTTTAGAATCAACAGAAATTTTCTGATTGGCAACCATAGTAAGCTTATTAGAAAGGTTCTCCAATATTTCTATGGAAAGCAATGTATGCAATTCATGCTTACCATTAAAATATAAATACAATATTCAGGGACTCAATTGTGCTTCAATCGAACCTGGTTTTATAGTTACAGATTGGATTTAAATCTTTCAATACATTGCCTCAATCAGGTCTCCAAATGCCTTGTTAATGAAATTTCGTTTGACCTTCATGGTGGGGGTAATCTCCCCGTCCTCTTCATAAAGTTTTTTGGGTAAAATAGTGAATTTTTTAATTTTCTCCACTTGGGACAGAGTTTCATTGACTATTTTGATCTCTTTATCGATAAGGGATTTGATCTGTTCGTGGGCGGTGAGGTCTTTGTATGTGGAAAACTGGATTTTGTTGTCCTGGGCGAATTTAACCACGTTGTCCTCATCAATGATGATCAGGCAGCTTAAAAATTTACGCTTGTCGCCAATTACTACTGCATCGTTGATGTAGAGGCTTGATTTGAGCTTGTTTTCAATGTATTGCGGGGTGATATTCTTTCCGCCTGCGGTTACAATAATATCTTTTTTGCGGTCAGTGATGCTCAGATATCCGTCGTCATCAATGGTTCCCACATCACCTGAAAGTAGCCAGCCGTCCACAATGGTTTCAGCTGTTGCCTTTGGGTTTTTGAAGTATCCTTTGAATACACCCGGGGATCTGACAAGAATTTCACCGTCATCGGCAATTTTAATTTGTACCCCTTCCAATGGAACGCCCACCGTTCCGAATTTTACCTCGCCTAGCTTGGCCGTGGTGGTAACGCCTGTACCTTCCGTCTGCCCGTACCCCTCCACCAGGTTCACGCCAATGGAGTGGAAAAAATGGAGGATTTCAGGGGCAATGGGTGCGGCACCGGAATAGGCCACGCGCATGCGGTCAAAGCCCAGGCGCTCTTTGAGTTTGCGAAACACGGCAAAGTGAGCCAGGTTGTACAACAACTCGAGCGTGGCCGGTACGGGTTTGAACTCCATCATCAGGCCGGCCCGCTTTTTGCCGATCTTGAGGGCATAGTTGAAGACAAGGCGTTTGAACCAGGTAGCATCAGCCATTCGGATCAGGATGACAGAATAGTATTTTTCCCAGATGCGGGGGACTGCATGGCCCACGGTGGGGGAGATCTCCATCATGTTGTCCGTGATGGTGTCCATGCTCTCAATAAAATTAACCACATGCCCCACATCAAAATGGGCCAGTATGGTGAAGAGCTGTTCAAAAATGTGGCAGAGCGGTAGAAACGACATGATATCATCGTTGTCATACATGGGATTGTTGGACGAAATGGCCTTTCCCATCCAGACACAATTTTTATGTGTCAGCATGGCACCTTTTGGCGGTCCCGTGGTTCCAGAGGTGTAAATGAGAACGGAAAGATCTTCAGGGTCTATTTTTTGAATGCTCTCTTCAAGCCTTCCCGGGTTTTCCTGTTCTTTTTTGGCTCCCAGTTCCAGCAACTGCTCAAAGGTCATGACCATGGGGTCTTTGAAATTATGCAGGCCCTCGGTGTCCCATACGATGATTTTTTCAAGCCCAGGGGCCCTGTCCCGAAAATGAATCCACTTGTCGAGCTGTTCTTCATTCTCTACGAAAAAAATTTTGGAATCTGAGTTGGCCACCACGTACTCCACCTGCTGCCAGGCATTTGTGGAATATACACCGGCGGTTGCAGCACCGCAGCACTGGATACCGATGTCTGCATAGACCCACTCCGGGCAGTTGTCACCAATGATGGATGCACAGTCTCCTTTTTTTAGCCCCAAAGACATCAAGGCATAAGCCACACGGGAAACATTCCGGTCATATTGGTTCCAGGTGATGTCCTTCCAGAGGCCGTATTCCTTCTTTCGCATGGCCACCCGGTCGCCCCAGCGGGAAACCGCAGCCTTAAACTTGGACGGTACTGTATAATCATTATTTTCAGACATTTATTAACCTATGTATTATTTGGCTTTTGATATCAATTCTATCGCCATGCTTTTTTCCGTTTCCAGCGCTGATACCCCTTGGCAGATGTTTCTGATTTTACACCCATATAAAACTCTTTGACGTCCTTGTCCTCCATCAGGTCGCAGGAGTTTCCCTTCATGACAAAACGGCCGTTTTCCAGGATCAGGCCTGTTTGGGAAACACCCAGGGCCATCCTGGCGTTCTGCTCCACAAGCAGGATGGTGACGCCCTCGTCATTGATGGTCCTGATAATCTCAAAGATTTCTTTTACCAGGAGGGGAGAAAGTCCCAGGGAGGGTTCATCCAGGAGAAGCAGTTTGGGCCGGCTCATCAGGGCTCGGCCGATGGCCAGCATCTGCTGCTCGCCCCCGGACATGGTACCTGCCCACTGGTTCACCCGATCCTTGAGTATGGGGAAATAGTTAAAAACCCGGTCAAAATCATCGTCAATGCCTTTTTTGTCATTCCGGGTATAGGCCCCCATGAGAAGATTCTCCCGGATGGTGAGTTCTTCAAATACCTCACGTCCTTCAGGCACCAGGGTAATTCCCTTGCGCACGATCCTGTCCGTGTCCATGCCGTCGATGCGCTCACCCATGAACTCAATGGTTCCCTTGTCCGGCTGGTCATCGATCAGGCCCATGATGGTTTTTAAAATAGTGGATTTCCCGGCGCCGTTATTGCCCAGAATAGCCGTTATGCTTCCCTCTTCCACAGTAAGGGAAGCCCCCCGGATGGCGTAAATCAGATCGTAGTAGGTCTCGATATTTTTTATCTCAAGCAGTGCACTCACCTTCATCTTCTCCCAAGTAGGCTTTTAAAACTTCTGGATGCTTCTGGACGTCTTCGGGTTTCCCTTCGGTGATGGGCTGACCGAAATTTATTGCCAGGATGCGATCGGAAATGTCCATGACCATGTTCATGTCGTGTTCAATGAGCAGGATGGTGATTCCCAGTTCATCCTGTATATCCTTGACCCAGAATATCATGTCCTGTTTTTCTTCGGAATTCATCCCGGCACAGGGTTCGTCCAGCAGCAGCAGTTCGGGTTCCAGAGCCAGCGCCCGGCCCAGTTCAATCTGTTTTCTGGTGCCGTAAGGCAAGCCGCCCACAAGCTTGTTCCGGGATGCCTGGAGGTCCAGAAAATCAATGATTTCTTCTACTTTTTTTCTGTGTTTAACCTCCTCTTTCCCGGCAAAAGAGTTTCTGCCCCATAAAAAACCGCCACGGAAAAGACCGGTTTTCATGTAGATATGACGTCCCAGCATGATATTTTCCATGGTATTCAGGTTGTCAAAGAGCTCTATGTTTTGAAAGGTCCGGGCAATGCCTGCCCTGGCAACCCTGTCCGGTTTTTTACCCAGGATGGTTTTGTCCTTGAGCAGAATCTTTCCTGAACTGGGCTTGTAGATACCGTTGATACAATTGAAAAGGGTGGTTTTTCCTGCCCCGTTGGGGCCGATAATGGAAAAAACCTCACCCTTTTTCACCTCAAACGATATATTGTCCAGGGCTTTTAACCCGCCAAAAAGGATAGACAGGTCTTTGACTTCAAAAAATGCCATTTGCCTAAGTTTCCCGCAATTCGTGTTAAATGTAAAAGGAGACTGGATGGTTCGGCATCGCAGCCTCCTGTTCTGAAATAGGCTATTTGCCCATTGGGATGTATTCGGTTTTAACCCAGTCTGTCAATACCTTGGCTTTTGCATCTGCTGTGGCCTGTGCAAGAAAGACGGTGGTCTGGCCAATGCGGCAGCTGGGATCGTTGGCTTTAAACGGTGCAAAGCTGACTTTTCCCATGATACCCTGAAAGTCTTTTATCTTTTCCATCTCTGCCACAAGTTTTTCCCGTGTGAGATCTCTGCCACAGTTTTTCAAGGCTTCAATCATTGGCTCGACATATCCCATACCTGCGGCAAAGGTCAATCCCCATCGTTCTTCCTTGGCAGCAAATTTTTTAAAGGCTTCTTCGTGGTATTTCTTTAATACGGGGTGGGTGGATGCGTTCACATCTTCAATATTGCCGATACCAACTGCTGTAGGATCCATCATACCGAAACTTGCCAGAATGGTCCCGGCATACCCCCCTTTGGTAATGGCCATCATGAGCGGGATATCTCCGCAGGTGGTGGAGGTCATCCACTGGGGTTCAAACTGCATGGCCTTGCCCGTGCCCTGGAGACGGGCAACGTGCCCGGGACCCACGAAGAGCAGAACTGCCTCGGCTTCTGAATTACGGAATTTCATAATGTGGGGTTTCATATCCACGTCGGCCACATTGACCGGTATTTCAGCAACAAGCTTAAGGCCTGATTTGGCCAGCTGTTTCTGGGCACCTTCCAGCCCCTGTTTGCCGTAATCGTCATTCTGATAGGCAATGGCAATATTTTTAAACCCCAAGGTTTCCACCGCATATTTGCAGAGCAGCTGGGCATCTCCCAGGTAAAGCGGATAGGTGTTGAAAAGATACTTGTTGGGCGGTTCTATCCAGTGGCGGGAGCCGGCAGATGGTCCTATCCAGGGGATCTTCCTGTCCATGAGGTAGTCTTTTACAGCCAGACCCGGTGCCGTTCCCACTCCGGAAACCCAGGCAAACATGCCGATATCTTCCTGGAGTTGTTTGACACCTCCCATGGTCTTGGCTGGATTGTAGCCGTCATCAAAGTAGTGATGGACAAGTTTTCTGCCGTGGATGCCGCCTTCTTCATTGATCATCTTGAAATAAGCGTCGGTTCCCCTGGCCACTGCACCCCATGGAGCTGCCGGACCGGTCTGAGGACCCCACTGACCGATATGGATTTCCGTATCGGTGATGCCTTCTTCCGCTGCTGCATTAAAAGCCAGGCCGAGTACGACCACCGTCATAAAAGTCAAAACGTACACAAGATACTTTTTCATGCTTTTTCTCCTTTTTTTGGTTAGTAGAGGGTGCTGAAAGAATTGTCCTTAATGAAATAAGATCAAATACGATTCAGCCATTCCCCAATAATAGTTATCACACCTTCTTTATACCTTCTTTACATAATGCCTGGCAAAAAGTCCGCTGGGCTTGATGCAGAGCACTATGACAATGATTGCAAATGCAACCACTGATTTAAACTCAATGGAGATATAACCGCCAAAGAGATGTTCCACTATGCCCACGATATAAGCACCGAAAACAGCTCCCGGCAAAGAAGTCATACCGCCCACAACTGCACCGGCAAACCCTTTGAGCATAGGGCCCCACATCATGTAGGGCTCCACCAGCACAGGAGCGGCGAGCAAGCCTGCAACACAGCCCACCACGGCTGAAATTCCCCAGGTGACCATGCGGATCTGTTTGGTTTTAATGCCCATCAGGGCGGCGGCATTTTCATTCATCTGGGTGGCTTTCATGGCAACACCCATCCTGGAAAAGCGAAAGAAGAGAAACAGGGTCAGCATAATAACCAGTGCCACCACCAGGGTGAGCAGGTCCAAAGAACTGATGAAAACATCCCCGATGATGATGCTGTCGTATGTGGAGATCGGAAACGGCATGGCCCGCTGGTCAGCACCGAATTTCCATGAAACAAAGCCTAAGAGCATCATTTCCATGCCGATGGTAATGATGATCAGGCCCAGTATATTGGGTTCCTTTGCACGCCTCAGAATGGCAAATTCCAGAAAACATCCCAGAATAAAAGCAAAGATCAAGGTTGCCGGAAAAGCTATGTAGTAAGGGATATTATAGGTGGAAAGCAGCATAAAGGCTATAAAAACAGGCAAAAGCGCCATCTCCCCCTGCACAAAGTTGGGCACCTCGGATGCCTTGTAGATCAATACCATCCCCAGACCCATCAAGGCATATGAACTGCCCACTGCAATACCGCTGAGTACCATCTGTAAGAAATCGACCATTGTATTCCTTTTCAAGTTTTTTTCATGAATTCAATTTATTTTAAAACGGCCATGTCATCCAGTACTTTTTGAACCGTATCCAGATGCCGAATATACCCAGGGGTTCGAACAGCATGATGATGATCAGGATCAGTCCGAATACGATTAACTGGATATTAGAGACACCTGTAAGGGTAAAATAGGACTCTGACAACGCTCTTATCCAGTCTCCGACATAGGGGATTTCAAGAATATTTCGAAGCTGCAGGTCGAGAAAACCGAGGAGACACGCCCCGGCGACAGATCCCATGATGGACCCTAAACCCCCCACCACCACCATGGTCAGGAACATGACCGACATGAACATACTGAACAGCTCGGGCTCAATGAACCTCAGCACAAAGGCGTAAAGGCCGCCGCCGACACCGGCATAAAATGCGCTGACGGCAAAGGCCAGGGTTTTATAGAGGGTCAGGTTGACCCCCATGGTAGATGCTGCGATATCAGCGTCCCGGATGGAGATAAAGGCCCGGCCCACCTTTGTTTTGATGATATTGCGGGCAACGAGCACCAGGAAAAAAGTGATGGGGATCAGGATGAAATAAAAGTCCTTGTCCGTCTCGATGTGCCAGGAGCCAATGGTCAGGTCCGGGGCGTGCAGTCCCTGGCGTTCGCCGAACATTTTAATCTTGCCGATGATCTGGGTAGCGGTGATGCCGAATCCCAGCGTGGCAATGGCGAGGTAGGGGCCCTCCAGACGCAGGGCCGGCAGACCGAGCAGAAAGCCTAAAAGAGCTGCCACAAGGCCGGCACAGGGCAGTGCCAGTAAAAAAGGAAAATGGGCATGGGTCATCAGGGCAATCGTGCCATATGCACCGATGGCAAAAAAGCCGGCATGCCCCATGGAAATCTGACCCGTATAGCCCACCAGAATATTCAGGCCCACCACAACGATTACATTGATGGCCATGAAATTAGCCACATATACATAATAATTTTTCGCAATAAAAGGAAAGATGCTGAGGAGCAGAATCAGAACCCCCGACCAGAAGACAATTGTACCGGAGGTGAAAATCTGAACATCCTCGTAATAATCTCGTTTCCTATCCATGCCTGCATTCTCCTGGTAAGACAGTGTAATATCCACTGACTAAAATTTATTATTGAATCTACAATTTTAATTTTTATTAAATCTATAATTTGATATTGATTAAATGATGTCAAGTATTATTTTGATTATTTGGTTTGAAAAATGCTATCTATCTTGATAGTGTAATAATAAAATTTAAAAACCTTGGCCACTGGAATTAAGAAAACAATGAATGATGAAACAATTATTAAATCAGATAACGGGATATTTAATCTGCTGCTTATCAAATTGTATACACGGCAATTAACTCCCGGAGAAAAACTACCGTCCTTAAGGACCTTTGCCAAAGAACTCGGTGTAGACCAGGCATCTTTGCGTATCGCTCTTAAACAACTCGAAATGATGAACCTTCTCGATATCAGACGAAGTGACGGTGTCTATATCCAGGATTTCAAGGAAACAGGAGGATTGGATTTTTTAACCACCCTTTTTTCTGTAAAGGAAATCCAGGAAAATGAGTCCATCCTGGACACTTTTCTTGTGGAAGAAGTCTTAAGTTTCTGGAGCGCAATTTATCCGGAAATCATGTACATGGCGAGCTTGAAATTTTCATCCCTTGATTTAAAACGATTTTTAGAAATACTGGATTCACAGATAGAAAACATTGATGATATAGACAAGCTTGTTGACCTTGATATCAAGGCTCAGGAGATGCTGGGCAAACTTGCCAATAATCTTATTGTATCCCTGTTTTTAAATTCTATGGCGCCATTGATCAAGAAAATGACAGATATGCTGTACCGG
>JACNHV010000296.1 GCA_014383445.1 Candidatus Desulfobacula maris
TGAATAAATTCTGCAATTTTTAAATCATCTTCAACCACAAGGATTCTCATAATAAAGCTCCTGTTTATTTATCTTTTTATTAAAGACACTATAATGCCTTGGTAATACAAATCAATGGGTTTATCAGGATGTTTCTATATCTTAGCCTACCGCAGTCCTGAAGAATATTCTTTGCCGGCAAAAAAATCACCCTCTACCCAATATTACATTTATTCCTATAATTAGGTAAAAAATGCAATATTTATGTAATTTATTTCCTAAAATATTCGTAAATTCAATTACCACATTGAGGAGGCAGCGTGAGATGAAAAGAACAAAATTGAACTATCTATTATTTTAAAATCCCAATATGGGGCACTCAGTGGCTTATTACAGGCCCCTAAGTTATTAAAACATAATTATTAATGTGTTGGCACAGACGATGCATATTCTTCAGATTAAAGAATAGATATGAACATTAAAAAGGAACTGATAATGAAAAAACACTTATTAATACAAAGAAATATTTTTCAAGCTTTGAAGGCTGTATGTATTTCAACTTTATTATTCCTGGCATTCAGCCAGCCTGTTTTGGCGATAACTGTAGACGGCTCTCTTGATACGGAATACACTGGCTATTATAATTATACTTTAACAGTTGAGGGCGGGAAAAAATCACCCGACATAACCATGACTGATCCAGCGCAACTTTATTATTATCAAGATACAGCTGACTTGTATTTGGCTTTAGTCCTACCCTTGTCACTGGTAGACAACAGTTATGGTGCTAACTCAGTGGGTTGGGGAAAAGGTGTCTCTGCCAGCGGAAAAAATCATAACTTAAAAGACCTGGAAGGTAGCGATAAACTTGTGGGGAGCTATGGGGGAACTGATTTTACCATAGAGTACTACTTGGAAGATAACTCGAACGATACTGCCACATCTCTTCAGTGGAATTATGACGAATATTCTGGTTATAATTCTAACTTTTTCTCGGGTGATAAATATTCTCCTGAGACCAATTATAACGGTGGACAAGTTGATTACAGCGATCCAGCAGCTTTTTATACTACAACCGATCCCAATAACAGTGATTGGATCTTCGAAGTTATTTATGAATTTAAATTGGCAGGTATTACTGGATTTGACATAAACAATTTTAATATCGATATTATTCATGTTTCGCCAAATAAGATCGGGAAAAATAAAGTTTATACAGATCCACCCACGCCCCCCACCAATCCTGTCCCTGAACCGGCCACAATGCTTCTATTCGGCATTGGGCTTTTAGGTATCGGAGCCATTGGAAGAAAAAAACATTTTCAAAGATAGAACCTCTTAACCTGATGCTATAAAAAGCCTGGCCCTGATAAGGGCCAGGCTTTTTTGTTTAGCCCTATAGGGAGATAAGTATACCTTGGCTCAAGGAGAGTTGTCTCCCACAGCAATTACTCCGGCAAATAGATCCTCTTTCTTTTTATCCTGGTTCTTTACATATTTTCGAATCTTTTCCAAATCCAAACCAGACTTGTCCACACTATCTCCACACAATCATTGTGACCAAAATTTATTACCCGAATAGGGTTTGTTTTTAATGATCTAAACATCAAATATATCGATTGCAGTATGGCCCTTTATCATCCCCATATAATCAGAATATCATATGAAGAGGGGTGGTTAACACTTAGAACAAATTTACCGTGATAGGTTTATAAATAGATTTGATTTTTTTTGGGCAACACTGTAGACTTGCCCTGTTTTTAAACCCCCTTACGTTTTTTAAAAAGGAATTTGTCTTATATGAAATATACGTGGTGGCTGGTCCAAATTATCATGACCCTTTTGTCCGGTCTTTTTCTGGTCTTTGGAATTGATCTGATGACAGGATCTTATTCTTTAAATGATCCCTTCAGTTTTATAATGACATTTTTTGCAGCAAGCTTTGTCATATTGATCAGTTTAACTTTGTTCATCAGTTTTCCCATCAAAATGATCAGGGTATACAGGCAGATCAAACATCAAGACAATAACAAAGAACAACCATCATGAGTCTTGTTTTCAGTTTAAAAAATGTTTCAAAAACCTATGGAGATGATACCCTTTTCCATGATCTTTCCATTGATTTTAAACTAAATGAGCAGCTTGGGCTTATTGGAATGAACGGATCCGGCAAATCCACTTTTTTAAAACTCATTGCAAATATTACCCAACCAGATACAGGAGAGTTTATTGCCAAAACCGGTTTGAGAGTTATTTATCTTCCCCAGGAAGATCAGCTTAATCCGGATCAAACTGTAGAACAAATTTTATACGACAGCATAAAAGACAGCCCGTTTGATGAAAAAGAGCGGCACAAAATTGTTCAAACTTCACTGGGAAAAGGCGGATTTACAGATGCAAATCTATTGTCAAAAAATTTATCCGGCGGATGGGTTAAAAGGCTGACCATTACAAGAGCCCTGTGCTGCCAGCCAGATATCCTTTTACTGGACGAGCCCACCAATCATCTTGATATTAATGGTATTTTATGGCTTGAAGAAATTTTAAAAACTGCCAGATTTTCATTTATTGTTGTCAGTCATGACCGTGCCTTTCTTGAAAACATCTGTTCCAATGTAATGGAAATAGGAAAATATTATCCATCCGGATATTTTAAAATCCAGGGTCAGTATAAAAAATTTGAAAAAGAAAGACGTAAATTTTTAGAGGCTCAGCAAAAACAACAGGCCTCTTTATCAAGTAAAATGAGACGGGAAGAGGAGTGGTTGAGGCAGGGGGCCAAAGCCAGAAGCACAAAAGCAAAATATCGAATTGAACAGGCCCAGGATTTAAGGATGGAATTGTATGCCTTAAAAGACCGGAATAAAAATACAGCGACTATGGATATTGACTTTCAAGCCACTGGCAGGCAGACTAAAAAATTATTGCGCGCCTATGGCCTTTCTAAAGATATTAATGGGAAAAAACTGTTTTCTGATATCACCTTTGAAATCGGTCCTGGATTTTGTCTTGGGATTGTAGGGGAAAACGGCAGTGGCAAGTCCACACTTTTATCCATTCTTGAACAAAAAACCCTACCTGATAAAGGCAGGGTCCAATGGGCTGAAAATTTAAAAATATCTATATTTGATCAAAACCGTTCAACCTTAAATCCCCTGTTAACATTAAAAGAAGCCCTGAACCCGGGCGGTGGAGACAGTGTCAATTACAATGGCCGATCCATTCATATC
Source organism: Candidatus Desulfobacula maris (assembly GCA_014383445.1). Classification (GTDB taxonomy): domain Bacteria; phylum Desulfobacterota; class Desulfobacteria; order Desulfobacterales; family Desulfobacteraceae; genus Desulfobacula; species Desulfobacula maris. The sequence goes on from JACNHV010000296.1 coordinate 3,210, forward strand.
GTTACCTGGGCAAAACGGTTTTTATTTATGCCGGATCAGCTGGATATGCCTGTAAAAAGGCTTTCAGGCGGGGAAAAGGCAAGGATCATTCTTGCCAATATCATGCTGGCTCCATGCGATCTGCTTCTTTTGGATGAACCCACCAATGATCTTGACATTCTTTCTCTTGAAGTCCTTGAAGACAGTATCCAGCAATTTCCAGGGGCTGTTATTATTGTTTCCCATGATCGCTACCTTATGGACAGGGTCTGTCACAAAATTTTATATCTTGATCCAAATGCAGAAGCCAGATTTTTTAAGGATTTTCATCAAATCATGACCTATCGACAAACCTTAGGTGAAAAACCGAAAAAAATCAAAAAATCAGCTGAAAACAAAAAACAGCCTTTCAAAACTTTTTCCTATAAGGATAAATATGAGTTAGACCATATTGAAGAAAAAATTCTGGCGGCTGAAGCTGAAATCAAATCATTGTCCGACAAAATTCAACAACCTGAAATCATCAGAAACCCTGAAGAAATGAAAACCTGTTGTTCCCTGCTGGAACAATCACAAAAGCAGGCCCAGTCCCTGTATGAAAGATGGGAAGATCTTGAAGCTAAAAAAAGCGAGGGCTGATCACCCACCTATTCTTTGATAATAAATTCTTCCAGTTTTTCAAACAGAGATTCCGGCCATTCTTCAGCATTTAAGAAAAGCTGTTTTTCTTCTTGGGTCAAGCTTTCTTTCACACTGGGAGGCAGGCTGTCGTAGGACATCTGCCGTTCTTTGTTTATCTTTTTTTTATCATCCATCTTTTTTTTATCTTTCATGGAACATTCCTTTTATGAATACAATCGCGATATTATATACGTAACCGCAGTTTCAACCCTTAAAATTCTTGGCCCGATGTGATATGAAGAAAAAGCTGCTTGCTCCAAAGTGTCAATTTCAATATCAATAAACCCTCCTTCAGGACCTATCACAAGGGTGGTTTTTTTATTTACACATGCCGGGCAAATGGCTGAAGCCTTTGGGTGGGCTGTGATACACAGGCTGTCTTTTGCAATGAGCGGCAGTTCTTCCTTTACAAAACGGGTAAAAAATCTTTTTTGATAAATCCTGGGCAATACAGTATCCTTAGCTTGTTCCAAACCCAGAATCATATGCTTTTCAAGCTCATCGTGATTCAGCAGAGGGCTTTGCCAGAAGCTTTTTTCCACCCGCCATGAATTTATCAGATAAATGTTCTTAACCCCCAGACTTGTGACACTCTCAATAATCCGTTTGAGCATTTTCGGTCTTGGCAGGGCTAACACAAGTGTCAAGGCTAATGGGGCTGGCGGATCATGATCAAGGCAGATTTTCATGTCGATAAAATCATGTGATATTTTTTTAACCAGGCCAGTACCGATCTTATTGTTTAAAAGGCCGCAGACCACTTGATCATTTTCCATGACCTTGTTGACAGTGAGTAAATGCTTAAACCTCCTGCCTTTGATCCTGACATGCTCTGGGTCAATAAAATCTGTGTTATATAAAATAATAAGGTTCATAGATTGCTTTTTGTTTTGTAATTGTTCAGCCCGTTAAAAAAAGGTATCCCCAAAGCCCTGTCTGATGGATATTTGCAGGAGGTTAAGCGTTTAGCATCGAAACAAATATCCATCAGACAGGACGGTTTCAAGCGTAAGAGCTGAATAATTATTTTGTTTTTAACTTAAAACGTAAAACCTAAAACTTGAAATCTTGCCTGAACAAGATTTTCGTTCAGGCACTAATTATGCTCCCTTGTCTTATGAAAGACTATCTGCGGCCACTCTTCCATGGTAAATCCCAGTTGATACTCACTTGTCGTCAAAAAGGTCAGCCACCCCTCTGAATCCAGTGTCAGATATGATTCATTTTTCTTTTTAAACTCTCTCAGCATTTTCTCATCTTCACAGGTCACCCACCTTGCAACGGAGAAATCAATGGTTTCATAACTGGCATTTACATTATATTCTGCTTTAAGCCGTGCCATGGTCACATCAAACTGAAGCACCCCGACTGCACCAACAATATGCAGGTTCCCCTGCAAAGGATTGAATACCTGTATGGCACCCTCTTCTGACAGCTGAACCAAGCCCTTGTGCAAGGCTTTTGCTTTCAGGGGATCTTTTAAAATCACCCGCCTGAAGTGTTCAGGAGCAAAACTGGGAATGCCTAAAAATTTTAAAGGTTCCTTTGAGGTAAAAGTGTCACCTATTTTGATGGTGCCGTGGTTATGTATCCCTATGATATCGCCGGGATAGGCCTCTTCAATATTGTTTCTTTCCTGGGCCATGAAAATAGTGGCATTGGAAAGTTTAATCTCTTTTCCAATCCTGTGGTGTCTGACCTTCATACCCTTGGTAAATTTACCGGAACAAATCCTGAAAAAAGCGATTCTGTCCCGGTGTTCCGGGTCCATATTGGCCTGAATTTTAAATGTAAATCCTGAAAATTCGTTTTCACAAGGTTCCACATCTCTTGTGGCTGTATGCCGCGTTCCAGGAGAAGGTGCTATTTCCACAAAGGCATCCAGCATTTCTCTGACTCCAAAATTATTAATGGCAGAGCCAAAAAAAACAGGAGTCTGAGTACCATTTAAATACAAATCCATATCAAAAGGCTCAGATGCGCCATTGATTAAATCCACATCATTCCTGAGCTGCTCTGCCTGGGTCTGGGAGATCATCTCATCAAGCCTTGGATCCGCTAAATCATCTATAAATACTCCATCATCATCCTTTGGCGTATACCCGGGAGAAAAAATGCCCAATTCCTTTTTTCCAAAATTATACACACCCCTAAACCGCTTTCCCATTCCAATGGGCCAGCTTAAGGGCACACATTCAATCTGAAGCTTGTCCTCAATATCTTCAAAAATATCCAGGGGTTCCATGCCTTCCCGGTCCAGCTTGTTAATAAAGGTTATGATGGGGGTGTTGCGCATCCTGCAGACTTCCATTAATTTCTGGGTCTGGGGCTCAACTCCTTTGGCATTATCAATAATCATGACGGCACAGTCCACGGCAGTCAAAACCCTGTAGGTGTCCTCGGAAAAGTCCTTATGACCCGGGGTGTCCAGAAGATTAATCTCATACCCTTTATAATTAAACTTCATAACAGAGGAAGACACACTGATACCTCTTTCCTGTTCAATGGACAGAAAATCACTGGTGGCAGCTCTTGCAATTTTCCTGGATTTAACTGCTCCGGCCTGTTGTATGGCACCGCCAAACAGGAGTAATTTTTCTGTCAAAGTTGTCTTGCCTGCATCAGGATGACTGATAATGGCAAAGGTACGGCGTTTATTTATTTCTTTTAAAAGGGTCTTATCTATGGTTTTAGAATTCATTAAACAAAAATTCCTTGTATTTCAAATTTTAAGAAAGGGAATCTAACAATATTTTTCCCAATACTCAAGAAAAAATGTCTTACTGAGACAAAAAATTAATAATTTCAGGCTATTGAAGTGGATTGTTCGATTTAGGATTTCCGCAGTTAAGGATACTTACAAAGCATTAATCTTCAGATTGTTTTTTATTTCTCTGTTTTTTTCGTATTTTAAAAAAATCATAAACACCCCAGGGAAGCAGGACAGCACTTAAAACCCTGTTAAAGGTAGCATGTTCAAGCATCTCAGGATCATTTGTCAGCCAGCCGTCCCAGGAACACCACAGACCAAAGCCGATCAATAAAATTGTAAAAACATAGGGGCTCATTTGTGGGGGAGATACTTTATTATTCTCTTTTTCCATTTTCTTCCTCAATTTCAATATTCAGAATCATTTTTTCAACAAAATACCAGTTTATTCAAACATCTTCAAGGGGAACCAGTCGAAAATAATCCAGATACAAAACATACTTTTTATCAGGTTGGGACATAAAAACCATGAACCTGTAGATATTTTTCAATTCAAGGGGCCTTTCTGTTCCCGATGTTTTAAGGCTGTCCAGGGGTATTTTCATCTTATTTGCCCCGGACAGCAGCTTAAGACTTTTATTATATCTATCACTGAATTCTAAAGCATCTTTCTTATCATCAATTCTTAAAACAAGGCTTACCATTTCAGGTGAAGGATTATATACCTCAAAAAACAAGGCTTGATACCCTCTCCAGTCATGATGCTTCAAGGCAGGAGAAAGTCCGGGGTATGATGAGGGATAAAGCTCAAGCTTTAAGGATTTTTTACCCTGGACGGCATGATCATCTGAAAGGGAAAAAAGGGTGCGGCACTTCCAGTGAAATTCATCAAAAACAGATTCTGATTCAAAATCAAACAACACAAGTTCTTTAGATGGTATCTTTTCACAGGCAACAATAAAAAATACACTAAAAAACAATAAAAAAATATTTTTAGCCATATTGCCCTGCCCTTAAAACCGGAACACCACTATTTCCGGTTGACTAAAAAGCCTGAACCTGAAATGGCTTGTGCCGATCCCCCTTGTTACATACATGATTTTATTGCCTTCCTGAAACAATCCATAATTGTATTTCACATTTTTTTCATACCCAAAAAGTTTATACAACCATAAAGGAAGCCTTACCTGCCCGCCATGGGTATCGCCGCTAAACAGGAAAACCCTGTCTTTGCCTGAAAATTTATCAAAAACAAAAGGACTGTGGCTTAACACCAGTAATGGCGCATCCTGATCCACCATATCCTCTATTTCTTCGAATTCATTTAGATCATCATACTCTTCATCTATGCCTGCAATCTTAACAACCTGGTCACTGATATGTATCTTTTGTAAAGAATTTCTCAGCATAGTGACATTATGTTGCTTTGTGGGCCTGCCACTTCCCTTTTTATGGCAGAACAGACAGGAGTTCTTTGAATCAGAATAGTCATAATCCCCCATTACGGCAAAAACACCATATTTTGCTTTTAACCTGGATAAAAATTGCAATGCCGGTTGAGTATCACCCTTCCATCTCACATAATCGCCTGTCAGAAATATCAGATCAGGATTGATCTGTTCAATGCTTTTCAATACCCCGGTTTCAACCTTTCCAAGCCTTGACATATGCAGATCTGAAAGATGAACAATGGTTTTGTCCTTTAAGGCTTTGCCAATAAAATCACAGTTTATCTTTATTTCCCTGATTTGAATTGTATTTGGCTCAATGTATCTGCCGTAAACAAATATAACCACAAGCAAACTAATAATTATATATTTAACTTTTTTCAAAAATTTCAATCGATTATAAAATACCAAAATTAATCTTTATCATCCAATAAAGGATAGACCAATTATTGTCAAGAATCTGATTTTTTTATAAACTATTCTAATCAATACTTCCAAATTAGGATTGGAAATTATATAAATTGAACCAGTAATGTCCGGTTAGGTTTTTGCTTGTGTTAATATTTTTTGATCTTTGACAAT
>JACNHV010000193.1 GCA_014383445.1 Candidatus Desulfobacula maris
AGGCAGATTATAAAAGAGCTTAAAAAAGCGGGATTTGTATTGGTTAAAGTATCTGGTGATCATCACAAATTCAAGCATGAAAATGGCAAGATAGTAATTGTTCCCCATCCCCAAAAAGATCTGCCTATTGGGACAGCCAGGAATATTTATCAAATGGCAGGATTGAAATGGAGAAAGTAAAATGAAATATCCGGTAATTATTCATAAAGACGAGGATACAGGGTACGGGGTGACCATTCCTGATATACCAGGATGTTTTGCCTATGGCGATACCCAGGAGGAAGCCATTCTCAATATACAAGAAGCGGTAGAATTATATTATCACGGAGAAGATATATCTGACCCCCCAGCTCCTTCTCAAATGGAAGATCTTTTAAATTCTGATCTGTATACCAGAGACAGCTTTTTGTATCTTGCTGATATTGATTTCGCCTTCATAGCCCCCAAAACACAGAGGATCAATATCACGGTGCCTGAGTATAAACTTATCAGGATTGACAGGGCTGTAAAAGCCAGGGGGATTTCCAGGTCTGCTTTTTTTGTGGATTCTGCTGAACAATACATCAGAAATTTGGGTGTCTCGAAAACAATTGGAAGAGGGCAAAAAAAGAGTGTGCTCTCACATCAGACTCAACAGCGTTCAGACAGATCCGGCGAGCACTTTACAGATTAAAATAAGCCAAAAGACAGGAATTTAAATGGCGTGATTAAATCACTTTTGAATTGCACTTACAGGGAAAATTCACAGTATTCTGGAATTCGGAAATCACCAGACACCATAGGCTAAATGAGGAATCGGGACTTCCGAATGGTGGCAATGCTGTAAAAAAATCAGCAAATCAGATGTATCTTTTTGGAGATAAATGGCAAGCCCCGTGGAGATTGACAACATTATCTTTAATATTTTTCACTGAGGACTTTATCAAAAACTAAATCTCCCAAATGCAGGCTATAGAAGCCCAGACTATTAAAAGTCCGGGGATTATTAAATTGTAGCCAAAACTTTTTGCGATGGCGGGAACTTCATCCATCGATAGCGATCATGACTAATTATCCTTAACCATTAGTCCTTGATTAGGGAAAAATCCTTTGTCTGGGTTAAACAGGTCACCCAATGGGTGACCAATTGCTCCAAATTGCGATACCAGACAATTCGTGCAATGCCCCAACAATTTGCAGTCCTTTCTCCATGAAGAAGAATCATAATTCCAAATCCCTTGCCATTTTTCAGATTGTATTATATCCGATACGCTGTTCTGATCGATGGTGTAAACAAAAATTGATATTGCGTTTGTTATAAAAAAATATGATTTCATTAATCTCGCTTGGTATTTTATCCGGCCTGTTTTTCAGCACCACCTTTATCCTGAACCGGATGATGAGTCTGGAAGGCGGTCACTGGCTGTGGTCGGCCAGCCTTCGGTATGCGTTTATGATCCTGATTCTGACCGGGTTTATTTCTCTGTTTAAGGGATTGGGTACGTTGCAGGGCCTGGTCCGGGTTTTTTTGAAAAACTGGAAATTCTGGGTCTTGGCGGGCAGTATTGGATTCGGGCTGTTTTATTCGCTCATCTGCTTTAGTGCGGATCACTCGCCCGGCTGGATCATTGCGGCTACGTGGCAGTTGACCATTATTGCCTCCCTTGTGGTGCTTATGGGATTCGGGCGGTCTTTTCCCAAAAGGGCATGGCTGTTTTCCATGGTCGTGTTTATTGGCGTGTTGCTGATCAACCTGAGTCATGCCCAGGTGTCATCCATCAGGGAACTTTTATTCGGGGGGCTGCCCGCCCTTGTTGCTGCATTCTGCTACCCCATCGGAAACCAGCTGGTTTGGGAAGCTGTTAACGGGAACCCGTCACTTCCCAATATTAATGATCCCCTGGTGGAAAATCCGTATCACAAGGTGCTGCTGCTGTCATGGGGGTCTGTGCCGTTCTGGCTCATACTGGTGGCTGTGGTGCGGCCGCCCATGCCGTTGGTCGGGCAGGTGTTCAACACCATTGGCGAGGACTGATTCACAAAAGTTCAGACCCGATTGATGATCACACAAGGTAAATGGCAAGGATATCATCGTCGATTTACAAGGTATATCCCTGTCCCCACCAGAACAAGAGCGCAAAAAAGGTATAGGGTTATCTGCTCGTTTAGAAATACGGCTCCGGCAATTACCCCGAAAATGGGCGTTAAAAAAGTGAATGAAGCAAGCCTTGATACAGCATAATTGCTGATCAAATAAATTTATTGATTTTATTTTTCAAAAATTGTTCTTCCTGTTCCCTCCAGTTTTGCCCCTGGAATTTCTTATCATAAAACCCGCCCAGCCTATCTAACAGCCTTTCCCACGGATTTTTTTTCTTTTCTATTGCCTCAAGTACATCGGTAACAAAGAGTTCAATATCAAGCATCTTCTCTTTGGGGGCAAAGTAGGCAGCGCCGTCTTCGATAGATCTCTTAAGGCTTTCTTCTGTTAAAGCATGGGCTGTAAGCATAAGTGCGGGAATTCCCTGGTTGTTCGCAACCTTGAGCAGATCAAATCCCTGTACCCCCATGATATCCAGAACAGCCATGTCATAATTCTGGTGTTCCAGCATCTGTCTACCCTCTTCAAAAGAGGATGCTGTATCTATTTTACACAAACTTAAAAGTTCAATTAAAGATTCAAGCACATCCGGTTCATCATCCACGATGAGAATTTTTTTCCCTTCAAGTAACTTTTTTGATTTCACTGGGTATCTCCTTCTTATAGTGAAAAATTATAATTTTATAGTATAAGAAATTTATTCACTATTTAAAAGTGCAAAATCATAAATGCACTGGGATTAAAATATTATTTGTGCAACTTTAATCTGCCAGTTTCATCATTAACTCGGGAAGCCACAAAGCAATCTGGGGAAACAACATGAGCAGACCCATGCCGACAACGAGAATCCCAATAAACGGCATAACAGACTTGTAAATATCAGCAGTGGATATTTCCGGCGGTGCAACGGATTTGAGATAAAACAGCTGATATCCGAAAGGTGGAGTAACATACCCCATTTGCATATTGATTACAAAAAGAATTCCAAACCATACCGGATCAAACCCCAGACTCTTAACAATGGGAAAACAGATGGGGGCAAGAATAAAAATGATTGCAAAAGGATCAACAAACATTCCCATTAAAAAGGACAATCCCATCATTGACAGGAGGACAAGCCAGCGGTTCATCCCCGCTCCCATCACCAGATCACCCAGAAAGATGGACCCTCCGGCCCTTGCATATACGGCACTGAAAAACATGGCCCCGTAAAAAATCCACATGGTCAGACCGGTAATCCTGAAAGTCTCCACAGTGACTTCTTTTATCAGTTTCCAGTTAAAGCGTTTATGAATTGCAACAGAAATTAGAACCGCCACCACACCAAGCGCACCTGCTTCGGTGGGCGTTGCAATGCCGAAAAAAATGGATCCAAGAACCGACATTACAATCAATAAAGGAAGGATGACCATTTTAAGAGACGCAAATTTCTCCTTAAGGGTAAATTTCTCAGGGTGAGCCGGGCATAAGTTGGGGTTTATCCATCCCCTTATACCGATATAGGCGATAAAAAGGCCGGCAAGAAGGATCCCCGGTCCGATCCCGGCCATGAATAACTTGCCCACGGAGATATTACCTACCATGGCCAGCAAAATACTGATAATACTGGGCGGGATCAATATCCCAAGGGTCCCTGGGCCGGCTATGGATCCCAGTGCAATTCCCTTGTCATAGCCCCGTTTGAGCATGGCCGGAAGGGCTACGACTCCCATGGTCAGTGTTGCAGCAGCACTTACACCTGTCATTGCTGCAAAAAGTACACAGATAACAACCACGCCCATGGCAATGCCGCCTCTTAATGAACCCGACCAACGGTGTATGGTCTCAAAAAGGGCTTCGGCAATACCGGACTTTTCCATCAAAAGTCCCATGGCCATAAAAAGCGGGATCGCCACAAGCACAATGCTCCACATGCAGCCAAATGTGTTGTAAACAACCATCATCAAACTGTTGGGACCCCACAGGATAAAAGAAACCAGGACCGAAACCCCCCCTAAACTCCAGGCAAGTGGTATTCCCAATAGCAGACAAACAATAAGACCACCAAACATTATCAAAGTTACTAATTCAATACTCATACTTTTTCCCTGTAATAACGATGTAAAAACTGCGCCATAAATTCGCCAGTTCCTGGAGTATGATCAATAAAGCCCCTATGGGAATCATCATTTTAATCGGGTAAAGGGGAGCACGAAACGGTGTATTGCACGGTTCCAGCCTCATCATGGACGACCAGGCATAACGGGACCCGTACCATAACAATGCGCCGCAGAAAAAAAAGAAAAACACAAACCCGATAATATCCAGCACCGCCTGTGTCCGCATGGAAAAGCGAGTGTAAATCAAGTCCATGGAGATATGGTCCCTGTTAAGGCTTACATATGCCCCGCATATAAAATAATAAATTGCAAAGATACGCTGAGTTGTCCCGTGGGCCCAAATGGTAGGGGCATCAAAAAAATGTCTTGCCACGATTTCATATACCAGTACCGCCACACCGGGCCATAATAGGTAAGCAAAGATTACCCCCGACCACTTACTGATGCCATCAATGATTTTAAACAAGCGTTTCATTATTCCCATCTGCTTTTATATTTTATGATCGGACCCAGGACAGGAACGCGCTGTCCCTGCCCTGGGTCTGGATTGTTATGAAAATAGTATAACCTTTTTGAATAAAAGAACTAATCTAAAAGTCCAAGATCTGCCATGTATTTTTTGAGTATTTTTGTAGCTTCTGCAAAATCAGGGTCTTTTGCCGAATACTTGTCAAGAACGGCCAATGAGTGTTTTCTCATTACCTGTTGATCTGCTTCAGACAACTTTGTAAAGGTGAAACCTTTTTTAGCGAGCTGTTCCCTGTACTGGACATCATGCACAAAATAGGAGCCTGTGAATATGTCTGAGGCATAGGAAGTGCTCTGGATGAGAAGCTGCTGCAGATCTTCGGGAAGGGATTTCCAGGCATCCATGTTTACATGCAAACTCCAGGCATCCACCGGAGTTATAGGAGTTTCTAAAAGATACTTTGTGGGTTCATGAAACCCGGAATCAGCCTGGCTGCTTAAAGGCCCGGCAATGACACCGTCGATCACACCTTTTTCCAATGATCCGTAAATCTCTCCCCAGGGGAAATAGACTGCAGATGCACCCGCCTCTGCTGCCACTTCGGCATAAACGCCTGTAGCTCTCAGTTTCTTGCCCTTGAAGTCTACAGCGGTATTAAGTGGGAACTTGCTTAACAGGACAGCGTTATTTGAAGGAACAGCACCGACGTAGAAAATATTATGCTTTGCATAGGCCTTTCGAACAATATCTTTAAGTCCCAGCTCATGATAAAGGACCTTGAAATTCTCCAGGGTCGGTAAGGTAAAAGGCGGGAGGCCGCTGGCATAAATCGCCATGGGCAGCTTGCCTATCCAATATGGACCATAGCTGAAATCTATCTTCAGCGTTCCTGTGGAAACAGCATCAAATGTTTCCATTACCGGCATGATTTCCCCACCGGCCATGGGGGTGATGACAAGCCTTCCCCCGCTTGCTGTCTTAAGATCGGCACACCACTTTTCAAGGATCTTCCAATCCCAGGTTCCTCGGTAAAGCGGATAGGTCATATCCCACTTGTATACCTTGTCTTTGTCACTGGCCTCAACAGTGTTAAATCCAGTAGTTAAGAAGACAACCATTACGGAAAACAATAAAGCAATTGTACAAAATTTCTTCATTTTAAGCTCCCTTTAATTAATATTGATTATGTTTGAACTTCCCCCTGACTCTAAAGTATTACAAAAAATATAAAAAACAGATTAAAACAGCTGTTCTCCATTCCATTTCTTAGTTTGGATTAACCATCAGCATTTTCTACGATTTCCTGGATTTTTCTTTGGACATCCGGTTCAAGAGGCTTTGGCCTGTGTGTTGCCAGAATTTGCTTTAACCTGTCCTTTGCTTTTGCCTGAATATCCTTGGATCCTTCTTGCTCCCATGCTTCTCTTCTTATCCTGGTTCCCAGAGTCGCATCCCATTGTTCACCCTTGAAATGTTTCATGGTATGGGGATGGGAGAGAAATTCTCCGCCTGCACCGACCTGTCTGATAACATCAAGGGCCAGGGTCTCCTGGTTGACCTCGATACCCTTTAACAGCCGGTTGATAAAACTGCATATTTCATTACCGATAATTGCCTGTTCAGGATATGAGGTTTCCGTGTTTTCAAGGGCTGAGGAGGTCGCTTCGATAACAATGTCAGTGCCGGACAATGCAGAAAACAAGTTTAACATGCCTGTCTCATATCCCACCTGGGCATCCAAAGCATTGGACCGTGTTGTGGATCCATGGACTGCATGGGGAACACCGTATCCTTGAAGCATCTGGGCAAGTGCACTGGCCATTAATGCTGTTTCCGGTGAGGCAAATGTAAAATCGCCAGACCTCATATCCGAAGACCCTGCATACCCCATCAGCCTGACAGGTGCACCCGGGTTGACGAGCTGGGTTAATACCAGTCCTGATAAAAGCTCTGCCACTGAAAGTGCCAGGGTGCCGGCAAGGGTCACCGGAGCTGATGTGCCTGCTCCTGGTATCGTATAGATCTGGAAAGGGATGTTGGAACGGCACATTTCCATCAAACAATCAATTCGAGCAGGTTCAAATACAAAGGGACTTATCATACCGAAGCTACAGGTGAACATAGGTCTTGCCTTTAACGCTTCGCGGCTTCCGGCAATGGCGATTCCCATCTGAATAAGATCCCTTGCGCCGGCGCCATCATAGGCGGTTGCAATAACGGGCTTCAGCGTGTTGCTTAGCAGGGCCTGGGATATATGTCGGTCCAGTGATTTTTCAGGGACATCCTGAGGATAAATTTCAGGGTAAATCATATGGGAGTTCTCAAGGGCATCATGGATTAAAACATTGTTTTCCAGATCCTTTTTTACAGCAGGTCTTCTTTTTCCAGTCTCAATATCCATGATAAAAGTAGCGCCGTGGCCACCGCTGAAATGAACTCCATTGTAAGATTTAAGATCATATTTGAGCTCCCTTCCGCACACCGTTATAAAACGGGGAGCACTATTCAGAGCCTTTTCCACAAGCCACCTAGGAATCTGAACCATCTGTTTTTTAAAGTCCACGTCCGCACCGGCCTGCTGAAATATATTCAATGCTTCCTCATGCTGAACCTTAAGGCCTGGATCTTTCAGAATTTCCATGGCTGTCTCATCCACCATCTGAATATCCTTTTTGCTTAGAACTTTAAGGGTCCTTCCTCCCAATGGTTTTATACCCATAATGTCATCTCCTGTTTGTTTGTATTTTAGTCCACCGATAAAACATATTCATATAAATTCGGTTTAACGCTGTTTGTATTGTTTCGGGGAAATTAATTCTAACCGCCAGACCTAAATATATGCAATTCTGATGCCAATATCTTTGAAGATTGAAGCAGCTGTGAGATGTAGGGCTTTTCCTTTTTGGACAAGGCCTGGTAGCGAAAATTGTATATATAGTAAACAGCTTTTAATATTACATTTAATTTTAGTCTAATTATTAAACAAAACTTAAAAAATATCCTGGATCATGCTGCTGATCAATTCAATTTAGGTCAGTTTAGGGCTAAGGCATTGGGGAAATTGGAGGGCACAAATGCCTTCCTTGCTTTAAGCAGATGCCCTGACAATTCACGACCGGCAATCTTTTGTGCCAATTTGGCCGTTTCTGCAATTGCATCAATGTCGATACCGGTATTCACTCCAAGTTGCTCAAACATGTAAACCAGATCCTCTGTCGGCACATTCCAGGACCCGACTTCCATGGTAGGCGCCCCGTAAGGCGTGCCACTTAATCCGCATATGGCTGTATCAAAAATACGGATACCTGCTTCATAGGCAGCAAGACTGTTTACCAATCCCAGCCCTGTGGTGTTATGAAAATGAACTGCCAGATTTGTCCCAAGCTTAAGTTCCTGCAATGCAAAAACAGTTTCCTTGACCTGATTGGGATTGACCATTCCAGGTGTATCCACAAGAGAAATTTCATTTACACCCAGAAAGGAAAGTTTACTGACAAGTTCCACAAGATCATTTATTGCAACTCTTCCCTCAAATTGACACCAAAACGCAGAAGTCAGAAAAGCCCTGATGGTCTTCCCTCTTTCCTTACATGCCTGGATAATGGCCGGAATGGTTTTGAAAAGCGCTTTTTTGATGCTGATACCCAGAAGGGCCTTGTTAAATGACTCACTTCCGGCAATCATAACCCCGATTTCATCCACATTGGTGTCTAAAGCCCGGCGGCAGGCAATTTCATTGGGCGCTAAGCCTAGTATGGTAACCCCGGGCCTTTTATCAATGGAATTGACAACTTTTTCCGCATCTGCATATTCAGGCCTGATACGGGGATGGGTAAAACCGACACAGTCAATTTTGGTCACGCCGCTTTCCATAAGGCTATTTGCAAGAGCGATTTTCTCGACCGTACGTATTTTTGGCAACGCCACAGGTCCGTCCCTGGGACTGGAATCAACAATTGTAATTTCTGCTACTGATTTCACCTTAAAGCACCCATAAAATTAGTTATTTATTTGAGTTTTGGCTGCTTGTACTTTGATCGATTTTCTTATACAGCTTTTTACCTTTTGTCATATAACCTAAGCATAAATTGTGCCAGTGCATCAATATCCATTTCCATCATATTTTTTCCTTTTGAACCGGTCTTTGAAGTTTATAAAATAAGCAGTTACTCCATATTATACAGTTTCAGTTTTGAATAAAATGTTCGCCTGCTGGTCCCAAGAATTTTAATCGCTTTGGATTTATTTTTTGCACGATGCAATACATCCTTGATAATTTGTTTTTCCGCATATTGAACTGCTTTGGAGAGCAGATCAGAATCTTTTTCATCCTTGAAATGAAAGTATTGGGGTCCAGTCTTTTCATGGACAGCATCTTTTTGATGCAGTAGGAAATCAGGAAAATGGTTCGGGGTTATCACCGTTCCCGATGCCATGGTTACCATATAGTCTATCACGCCTTTCAATTCACGAACGTTTCCGGGCCAATGATAAGAGTTAAGACCTTCAAGGCAATTGGCAGAGAATATTAAGGTTTGCTCCGTTTTTTTAGAATGCATTTTCAGAAAAAAATTTGCCAGCAAAGGGATGTCCCCAGGGCGCTCCCGCAATGAAGGCAGGTTGATCGTAATCGTATTCAACCGATAAATCAAGTCCTGGCGGAAATGACTTTCTTCTATCATCTGCAAAAGATCCTTATTGGTTGCAGAGATAATCCGGACATCAACTTCAATGTTTTTCATGCTTCCAACCCGTTTGAAATGCCCTTCGTTTAATACTCTCAAAAGTTTAGCCTGGGTAGGCAAAGATGCGTCCGCAATTTCATCCAGAAAAAGTGTCCCATGATTTGCTTCGACAAAGAGGCCATGGCGCCCGCCGGGCAATGCCCCTGTAAACGCACCTTTTTCATAGCCGAACAATTCACTGTCAATGAGCTGGTCCGGAATAGCCGCACAGTTGATGTCCACAAATTTCTTACTCCTGCGGCGGCTGGCATTGTGAATCGTGCTTGCCAGTATTTCTTTGCCAGTGCCACTTTCCCCGTTTATAAGTATGGGATAGTCGCTTTGGGCGGCTTTTTGGGCCTTAAATAGAACTGCTTTAAATTTGAAATCTTCACCAATGAGCCGCGAAAATGCTGGCGAGAGTTCCAGTTTGGGAGAGTTGTCAAAATCCACGGCCCGCCCGGGATTAAAGTATGGAAAATCTCCGACAGATTCTTCCTGGTCGGCCACCAGGAGCAAGCTGTTCTCCTTAGATCCGGATTTGTTTAATAAGTATACAATAACTTTTGTTTTTTTATGGTTAGTAATCAGTCCTATCTGTTTTTGAATAACCTTTTTGTCTGACCGTATAAGCTCGGAATTCAACCGGGACAGTAATTGCCTGATTTTCTTTTTATCTTCTTTTTTTAAAGGGTTATACAGTTTTTCAAAGGCAGTGTTGGCATAGGTGATACTCCCATTGTTGAATATGGCAATGGGACTCGGATCATTGCAGTTTAAGTTGAAGGGAAGAATATTTTTTTTCATTGTTGACCGCCCCGCTGAAAAATTATCTTTTTTTTGTTTAATAACTAAACATATACAATTGAAGAATTCAAGTGAAAAAATAAAACTTATTGAAATTTATACTGATTTTCATAAAATTCAATAATGGCATAAGATTTGCAACTTTATTTATTCCTGATTCTTAAGTCAGAATTAGTGTTACATTAAAAAGGTGAAAAAAGAACTTTTTCTTGCCGGATCAAGGGTGTCGGAAGCGGGAAGGTTGGACCAAATTTATTTTAAAGGTGTTTAAAACAAAAAATCCATATAATTAGCAAGTTGTATGTGAAATGCCCGTGTAATCAACAGGGCGGAGCCATAAAACGGAGGGTACCTTATGACATCTGCGTTATCAAAATTATTAGCACCTGAATCTGTAGCTATTATCGGGGTTTCTGAAAGCCCGACACGAATTGGAGGGCGGTTATTCAAGTATCTGACCAAACATGGATATAAAGGGGAGCTGGCCCTGGTGAATCCAAAATATAAAGAACTCAACAATGTTAAATGTTATCCAACTATTTCAGATGTCCCCATGAAAATTGATTGTGCCCTTGTTGCAGTTCCGGGCAAATTTGTTCTATCTGTATTAAATGAATGTGCCGATAACAATGTGGGTTCTGCTGTTATTTTCAGCTCCGGGTTTGCCGAAATGGGTAATGATGGGAAAAAAGCCCAGGATAAACTAAAAGAACTGGCCAAAACAAAAAACATGAAAATCTGCGGACCAAACTGCATCGGGCTGGTTAATTTCAATGATAATATTGTGCTTTCTTTTTCCCAATTTTTGGAAGTTGATACTCTTATCCCGGGGAATATAGGATTTATTTCCCAAAGCGGGGCGTTGGGCGGGTCTATGGCTAACCGTGCCCAGGATAACTGCATTGGCTTGAGCTATTTTATTTCCAGCGGTAATGAAGCAGACCTTGAAGTATCCGATTATATAAAGCACCTGGTTCTCCATGATGAAAAAACAACTGTTATTGCTACAGTCATAGAAGGATTCAAGGATGGTGCAAAATTTATAGAAGCTGCGGAACTTGCCCTTGAGCATGGCAAACCCATCATTGTTTTAAAAATCGGAGAAACCGAAGTCGGTAAAAAGGCTGCTGCTTCCCATACAGGTTCCCTTACGGGTTCTGACTCTGTTATTGATGCTGTGTTGAACCAGAAAGGTGTTATCAGGGTTCGCAATTATGATGAATTATTTCAAACTGCTTCATTATTTTCCAAAGGTAAAATACCAAAAGGAAATAGACTCGGAATCATCAGCAGTTCGGGCGGGGCTGGTATCATTATGGCGGATCATTATACTAAACTGGGTCTGGTCGTTCCAGAACCGTCCCAAAAGACGATTGACCTTGCATCAAAAGAGATGGCCTCTTTTGGTCAGGTGGCAAATCCTCTAGATTTAACCGGTCAGATCTTCAGTGACCCAACGATGTTCAAGCGATGCATGAGCCTTTTTATTGAAGAGGACAATTTTGATATTATTCAAGTAAACATGTCCATGGTTGCAGGGCAGGGAAGCGTTGACAGGGCTCAACAACTGTTGGAATCTGTGAGAGGCAGCTCAAAACCTGTTGTTGCCTGGTGGGCGGCAGGAAGCTTGTCTGACCCGGGAATCAAGATATTAAATAACAGTAGCATTGCATCGTTCAGATCTCCTGACAGGTGTGCCATAGCAGTTAAATCTCTTGTCAAGTATCACCAACAGGCAGAAAGAACTGCAGGAATCATTGACAAAAGTCATACTCCAGATGATTCAATCGATTTAAATCATGCAAAGGCAATATTAGAGACTAATGATACAAGCTTGAGCGAACATCAAAGCAAAGAGCTATTGAAACTATACGGCATTCCGGTTACAATAGAAAAATTGGTAAATTCACCTCAAGAAGCAATTAGTGTTGCCGAAGAAATTGGATTCCCTGTAGTATTAAAAATTGATTCTCCCGATATACTCCATAAGTCAGAGGCTGATGTCATCAGACTTGGAGTCAGTTCTATAGAAGAAATAGTCTCATGCTATGAAGAACTTATTGAAAACGCAGTCCGGTATAATTCTCAGGCAAGAATCAACGGTGTTGTTGTTCAGGAAATGATACAAGGAGGAACTGAGGTGATTGCCGGCATGTCCTTAGATCCACAGTTTGGACCGACAATTGCTTTTGGATTGGGGGGTATTTTTGTAGAAGTTCTAAAAGACATATCCTTGCGGGTGACACCTTTATCTGAGCCAGATGCAAAGTCTATGGTGCAAGAAATAAAAGGCTATCCAATACTAAAAGGAATCCGCGGCAGGGCTCGTGCTGACATTGAAGCTGTTGAAGATTTATTATTAAAACTTTCCCAATTGGCCGAAGACTGGAAAGATTATATTGCTGAGATTGATATCAACCCGTTGATTGTTCTTGATGAAGGACAAGGAGTAAAAGCATTGGACGCACTGGTTGTTCTAAAAAATAAAGATAAGGAGTCATTATGCTGATTACAGAGACATTTATAGTTGATATAGCCATTCAGAAATTATATAATTTTTTTTTAGATGCCGAAACAGTTGGGACTTGTGTCCCAGGATGTGAAAGTGTGGAAATAGTTGGTGAGAATGAATATGATAGTATCATCCAGACAAAAGTTGGTATTATTTCTGCAAAATTTAAAATCCGGACCCAGATATCTGAGACAGTCCCTTTTAACTTGATCCGTACCATAGGACATGGCAAAGAACTTAGAAATCTGGGGCACTTCAAGCAGAAAACCGAAATAACTCTCAAAGAACTGTCTGAGAACCAAACCGAGGTATCCTACCAGGCCGAGGTGTCCATTGTCGGCCGGCTGGCAACCTTCGGCGATAGAATTATGAAATCAAAAGCAAAAACCATGAGGAAAGAATTCGCCGACTCAGTTAGGGCCAAATTGAATCCCGGACACCCGTCAGATGCGGAGAATACCCAGCAAATTGAATTGTCCGAACAGGCAGAAAGTATATGGAGGCAGGTCATCACAACCATTATTGGCAAAATTGGCCAGGCCTTTAAATGGGTCTTTCACTTATGCAGATGCTCTAAAAAATCAACTTAAAGCATTGGAGAATCGGTAAGGAGAGACCTTACAAAATAAACATTCAAAAAGATAAGCAGTGAACTTTAGATCTGGAATACTATAAACTAAGGATACTTAATTCAGGAGAACTTAAAATTATGGATAACTTTAAATACTTTCCTGCAAAAGATGTAACAGAAGCTTGTGCATTACTTGCTCGGTATGGAGAAGAAGCCAAGGCCCTTTCAGGCGGCCAGTCATTGGTCAGCATGATGAAAGAGAAATTTATCAGTCCGTCTTATATTATTGACATAAAAGGGATTTCAGATCTGGATTATATCCGTTACACAAAAGATGACGGGCTTCGGATTGGAGGGCTTACAACGCACAGATCCGTAGAAAAGTCAGACATTATCAGAGAAAAGTTCTTTATGCTGGCCGAGATGGAGTACACCCTTGCATCCGTCGCAGTCAGAAACTGGGGAACCGTTGGCGGAAACCTGTGCAGTGCTGATCCTGCATCAGATCTTGCGCCAACACTCATTGCCCTTGGAGCACAGGTGACGTTAACCGGAGTTGACACAGAACGGGTGGTAAGACTTGAGGAATTTTTTGTTGATTCGTTTGAAACAATATTAAATGAAGATGAAATACTAACCGAGATACATATTCCCAATGCTATTATGAGTGGTGGAATCCATACAAAATTTGCTCGCAGAGCAACGGATCTGGCTGTTGTAAGTGTTGCTACATATCTAACTCTTGACGTATCCAACCATGATTTGTGTAAAGATATCCGCATTGTTATGGGATCGGTGAACCCAATTCCTTCTAGATCTAAAAGAGCTGAGGAACTTATAAAGGGACAAAAAATTAATGACGTTCTTATTGAAAAAGCGGCACAGATTGCATCTGAAGATATTCAGCCAACTGCTGACTTAAATGGAACAGAAGAATTCAAAAGAGATATTGCCCGGGTTCTGGTACAAAGAACTATTAAAGAAGCTGCGGTTCGTGCTCGCACACTATAACCTTTTTTGTTTTTAGGCAATTGCAGGCAAAACGATACTTTGGTGAACATTTTTGAAATGCAAGATATGGTAGGATAGGAGACTCATTATGGAAAATTTAAGTTTAACGGTCAATGGTGAGCATATTACGGCTGAAATCAATCCAGGAACGACTTTACAGAAGTTTCTGTATGATAACCTGGGGTTAACCGGCACCAAGGAAGGTTGCGGCGAAGGATTGTGCGGATGCTGCACCGTAAGGGTAGATGGAAAAGCAGTTAAGTCATGTATAATTCTTGCCCTTCAAGCAAGAGGGAAGAATGTTCAAACTATTGAAGGCCTGGCCGAGGGAGAGAAGTTGGATCTGCTTCAAGAAGCGTTTCTTGATAATGGCGCTTTTCAATGCGGTTATTGTACACCTGGTATGATAATGGCGGGAAAAGCTCATTTGGATGAAAATCCAAAACCATCGGAAAAGGATGTAAGACACGCCCTTTCAGGAAACCTTTGTCGTTGCACTGGATACCATAAGATCGTAAAGGCAATCCTCAGTGTTGATCAAAAAAAAGTAATGGATTTTAAGAAATAGGGGGTCTGCCACATGGAAACAAATAATAAATATGAATATATTGGAAAGTCTGAGCGCAATGTAAACGGGATAGAAAAAGTTACAGGGGCGGCAAAATATTGTTCGGATATGGAACTTTCCAGAATGCTTTATGGTAAAGTTAAAAGAAGCCCATATCCCCATGCCAGGATTATTTCCATTGATACATCCAAGGCAAAAGAGTTGCCTGGTGTTAAAGTTGTGATAGTGGGTGACGAAAAGACATGCCCGCATCGCTTCGGGGCTGGAGTTGCTGATGAATATGTGCTGGCCCGGGACAAGGTTTTGTATGTTGGAGATGCGGTTGCTGCAGTTGCTGCGGAAACCGAGGATATTGCTCAGGATGCTGTGGATCTTATTGAAGTCGAATATGAAGAGCTTGAGCCAGTGTTTGATGGAGACCAGGCATTCAGTAAAAATCCACCTGCCATTCTTCATGAAGACTTGAAAAGCTATAAGACGATTCGATCTGTGCCACCCAGATTTGATGAGAATCGCCCCAATGTTTTCAATTACTTCAGGATCAGAAGAAACAACGCTGAAGAAGCATTTAAAGAAGCAGACATTGTTTTGGAGAACCGGTTTGAGGTGGCAATGATACATCATGTCCAGATGGAGCCACACTGTGGTGTTGCCAAAGTTGATGGTACTGGAAGACTTATAGTCTGGGGTACTACCTCGAAACCTTATGGTATGCATAAGGATATATCAGAATCAAGGGGAATGGCATCATCTGCAGTAAGAGTGATCGTTCCCACTCATGTGGGAGGCGCCTTTGGGGGAAGGGAGCCAAAGGCAGAGCAGATTGCCGCCTCACTCGTCCTAGCCCAGAAGGGGCACCCTAAAAGACCGGTCAAAATGAGATTCACAAGGGAAGAACAACTGAGCACCACAACAACACGTGCAAGGTATATTGTGGAAATCAAGACAGGTGCAAAAAAAGACGGGACTTTAGTAGCCAATGCGATGAGGACTATTCTTGTGGGAGGCGCTTACGCAGGAACCGGATACTTGACTGCAAGAAACGGTTCTTTTGGACCCGCAGCAAATTATAAGATACCCAACTTTAGTCTGGATGCCTATGGTGTGTATACCAACCAGCGAATGGCTGGGGCATTCCGTGGATTCGGTAATGCTGAAACTCTTTGGGGTATGGAATCTAATATGGATATGTTGGCCGAGGCCTTGAACATTGATCCTTTGGAATTCAGACTCATGAATTGCATAGATGAGGGAGATTTGAACGCTTTCCAGGAAAAGATGCACAGCGTTGGGGCAAAAGAGTGTCTACAGGCTGCGGCCAGGGACATTGAATGGGGAAAGAAACCCGAAAAGCCAAAAGAACCCCACTTGAAAATGGGTAAAGGCATAGCCCTTGGCAACAAATATAGTCTTGTGCCGACAGCCTCGGCCTGCTTTATTAAAGTCCACCCGGACGGCTTGGTTGAATTGAGGACAAGCACAGTAGAACTGGGACAGGGATCAAATACGATTTTTTCCCAGATGATTTCAGAAGAATTCAAGATTCCGGTTTCAATGGTCAGGGTATTGAATCCCGATACCGATATTACCCCGTTTGATCTGGGCACGGCTTCCAGTCGATCAACCTTTAATATGGGCAATGCAATTCGCAAGGCATGCGCAGATGCAAAAAAACAATTATTTGAACTTGCAGCCACGGAGTTAGGAGTTGCTGAAGATGTTCTTGAAACAGCTGATTCAAGAGTTTTTGTAAAAGATTTTCCAGAAAAAAGTCTCCACATCAAAGATCTATTCATACCCATGGTCATAGGAGGTTATACCCTGAAGGAAGGTGCAGAAATCCTTGGTAAAGCAACTTATTACCTTCCTGGCGTAATGCCTGATCCTGAGACAGGTGCCTCGGAAAGACCGGCTTCTTTCTATATGTTTGTTGCCCAGGCAGCTGAGGTTGAAGTTGATACGCAAACAGGCAAAATCCGGGTAACAAAAATGGTAACTGCAAATGACTGCGGAAAGGCCATAAATCCGATGATGGTAGAAGGACAACAGGATGGGGGCGTTCTTAGCATGGGAATTGGAAGTGCCCTGCTTGAAGAGGTAATTACAGATAATGGTGTCATGCTCAACCCGCAGTTTGCTGATTATAAGATACCTACAACACTGGATTGTCCTGATTGTGATAATTACAAGTCCGCTATTATTGAGACAGCCCACAGGGAAGGTCCATGGGGGGCTAAAGGTGTTGGAGAAGGTACAATGGTATCAAGTGCTCCTGCCATTGCCAATGCCATATATGATGCCATTGGGATAAGATTTCATGAGATTCCCATTACACCTGAAAAAGTTTTAAGAGCATTAAAGGAAAAAAACCAGGAAAGCCTGGGCTGATTTGTTGGGCCAAAGTGCCTGCAATAAATGATCAACCCATTTAATAAGGATCGAACCTTTTTACTAAGGAACAAATAATGGAATACCGGGAAACAGTCTCAGTCGCCTGTGTTAATTTTTGCCCCGAATGGGGAGACAAGGCAGCTAATTTGTCAAAAATTAAGGCCTTTTCAAAACAGGCGGCAGATCAGGGCAATAATATTATCATTTTCCCGGAACTTGCCCTTACCGGCTATGAATGCGGTGAGATGACTGATCCAGATGGCAAATCCTGTGGTATGCATAAAAAAATGGCTGAGACGATTCCAGGACCTATCACTTGCGAAATCAAAGATCTGGCCCGAAAACTGGATGTTTATATTATTTTTGGAATGCCGGAAAAAGATATAACCCACCCGGACATCCTTTATATTTCATCGGTTATTGTTGGTCCTGAAGGGCTGTTGGGTACCTATAGAAAACTGCACCTTGCACCTCTGCCCCGGTTTACAGAGAGTCTTTGCTTTACACCGGGAAATGAAATCCCGGTCTTTGAAACCCGGTACGGGACCATTGGTATTCTCATCTGTTTTGATTTTTACTTTTACCCTGAACTGGCACGGATTATGGCCCTGAAAGGGGCGGATTTGCTTGTAAATACCTCGGCCAGCGCCACAGGTCCCGGCAAACCTTACTTCATCGTACAGCAGACCGGAAGCCGGGCAACGGAAAACTGTGTCTATGCCGCCAGTGCAAACCTGGTCGGAAAGGAGCGGTCAAACTCTTATTATGGACACAGCGTTATTGCAGGCCCCCTTACCCCCAGGCCAGCCTTTATTTTTGCCGAGGGTGGGGAAACCGAAGAAATCGTCAGTGCCACACTCAGTTTAAAAAAACTTCGTGTCCGAAAAGAACAGCTCAATTGGCAAAAAGACCGTCAAACTGAATTGATTAACGCAGAACTTGCCCGTTTAAAGAATAATTGAATTGGTTTAATTGATTTTGAAACCTTAAACCGCTTACCAAAGATAAAATGACATAGTAACCGTCATAAATAAGGTTGTTTAAACATGAAAAACAAAGTTGTCAGTATATGCCAGGCGATTGAGGAAAATATAACACCTGGAATGACCCTGCACATAGGTCTTGAGGCAGGAGCCTCAGCCCGCGAGCTTGCCAGGACATTCTGGGGCAAAAAAACTGATTTCACACTGATCATGAACATGGTCGGCGGGCACCATGCACTGAGTCTGATTCACGGTCAACTTGTGAAAAAACTGATTTTTGCCACCTGTGCTGATATTTTCCCGCGACCCTATCCCAATCCTGTTATCCAGAGGGCTTTTAAGGAAAAAACCATTGAACTGGAAAACTGGTCCATGCTCTCTTTGATCCAGTCTCTGCAGGCAGGCGCCTTAAACCTTCCCTATGCAGTGACACGTTCTATTATCGGCAGCAGCCTGGCCGAGGAGAACAGCCATTCCTTCAAAGTTGCGGATGATCCTTTTGGAACCGGTGAAAAAATAGGTCTTATTAAAGCTTTGAACCCGGATATTTCTATCATTCACGGATGGGCTGCAGACCCCCAGGGCAATTTGATCATGGCGGCTCCACCCAGGGACGCATGGGGGGCTAAGGCAAGCCGCAAAGGTATCATCGTCACTGTGGAAAAACTGGTGTCTGAAGATTTTATCCGGGAGCATTCCCTGCTGGTAAAAATCCCGGGTAGCCTTGTCAATGCTGTGTGCGTAGCTCCCAGGGGAGCTCATCCCCAAAACCTGAATGCCCAGAGCCTGCCTGAATTTGAAGGGTATGGCCTGGACAAAGAATTTCTTAAAACGCTTAGAAAGGCAAGTGAAAATGCAGAAACCCTTGAGCAATGGGTACAAGAGTGGGTCCTTGAAGGAGGCACCCATGAAGAATACCTGGCCAAGCTGGAATTGCAGACCAATAGTTCACCACCCAATTCTCTTAAGGACAATCCGGCCATAGCGATTGAAACCAATGGAATAATTAAAAACAGGGAAAAACAACCTCCCACACCAAGCGAGCACGCGATTATCGCAGGCGCCCGGGAAATCAGGGATCTGGTTTTAAAAAACAATTATAAAACCATGTTTGCAGGAATAGGTATATCAGGTCTGGCAGGCTGGTGCGCCTATTATTTATTAAAAGAACAAGACTACCACATTGATCTGATTGCAGGCGGTATCGGCTATGAGCCTTGTCCGGGAGATCCCCTGCTCATAAGTCCTGCCAACATGGCCACGGCAAAAATGATTTCCGACAGTTTTGACGTGCACGGTGTCAGTGCCGGCGGAATCAACAGCGGCTGCATAGGAGTCCTCGGGGCCGGTCAACTGGACAAGAAAGGGAATATCAATTCCACCATTATCCGGACCTCGTCCAAGGGAGATATTTATCTTGCAGGCGCAGGTGGGGGCAATGACATTGCAAGCGTAACCAGGGAAGTCGTGATCGTCGCCGTCCAGAGGGCCAACCGCCTGGTTGAAAAGGTGTCTTATATCACCTGCCCGGGTACGCGGGTTGGCACCCTTGTTACAAATGAAGGTGTCTATGTAAAAAATGGCACGGATTTTGTGCTTAAGGGATATTTTTCAACACCAGGCTCTTCTTTTGAAAAAAGAATCAATGAAATTAAAGAAACCTGCGGATGGGCGCTTCAAACCTTACCGCGAATGGAAATACTGGCTTCTCCGACCCCGGAGGAACTGAAACTGGTACGATCTTTTGATCCTGAAAAAGTGTTTATAAAATAATAAGGAGATCTACATGTCAAAGACACACTTCCCGCATCTTTTTAAAAAAGGAAAAATAGGAAACTTTACCACCAAAAATCGTATCGTTATGCTTCCCATGGCCAGACAGTTCCAAGGTATGAATGGTGAAGTCACCCAGAAAACCATTGATTATTTTGCTGAAAGGGCAAAGGGCGGCGTGGGATTGATCATCATTGGTTCCACAAGGGTTTTCCCACCGGGACATAAATTCTATACTCCAGCCTCCTTAAATTTGAGTGCCCCCCAGTTTATTCCCGGTCATTGTGAGCTTGTCCAGGCCCTGCATGCCCATGGAGCTAAAGTCAGCATCCAGTTTGGCCATATCGGCGGGCAGACACATCTGCAGAGTGTGGCGGCTTCCAATGTTCAGCAGTTATTTTGTGATGGGACCCCATATACCAAACCCATTCCCATTACAAGAAGTGAGATCTGGGATACCATTGATCTGTTTGCCAAAGGTGCTGTCATGGCAAAAACAGCCGGCTATGACATGGTTGAAATCCATGCAGCCCACGGATATCTGCTTGGCAGCTTCCTTTCCCCCTTTCTCAATACCCGGAAAGATGAATTTGGTGGATCCCTTGAAAACCGAACCCGGTTCCATGTAGAAATGCTAAAGGCGATTAAAACCCAGGCCGGTGATGATTTCCCTGTTACCGTTCGCATCAGTGCCCTTGATTACCTGGACAATAGTATTAACCTGGCTGAATCCTGCCAGGTTGCAAAAATCCTGGAAGCTGCCGGTGCGGATGTTATAAGTGTTTCTGCCGGATGTCATGAAACACAGCATCTATCCAACGACACCATGCGAATGGAAGAAGATTTTAAACGGCCGCTTTTTGAAGCCATTAAAAAAGCGGTAAAAATTCCTATTATCGTTGCCGGTGGATATCGAAACCCGGACGTAAGTGAGAAAATTGTCTCTGACGGGATAGCTGATTTCCTTGGAATAGCAAGACCCCTTCTGGCTGATCCCCAATGGCCCCAAAAAGCAGCTCAGGGCAAAGTGGATGACATCAGAAAATGCCTGTCATGCGGAGAGTGTCTGTACATCAGAGGAGGGGCCTTTAATTATCCCCAGAGCTGTGCCGTCAATGCGGTTTTTGGCAGGGAGAAGGACTGGACCGAGATTGTACCTGCACAGAGAAAAAAGAAAGTCATGGTTATCGGCGGTGGTCCGGCCGGTATGGAAGCGGCAAGGGTGGCATCTTTGAGGGGGCATTCCGTGTCCTTATATGAAAAGGGAGAGGAACTTGGCGGACAACTCCTGCTGGCATCAAAGCCTCCCGGGAAAAAGAGAATGCTCTGGCTGCGGGACTATCTTGCAAACCAGATTGAAAAAACAGGCGTGAACATCAAGTTCGGTGTTGAAGTCACACAAGAACTCATTGCCGCTGAGAACCCTGATGAAATTATCATGGCTACAGGTGCCATACCCAAACAGATCGACATACCCGGAAGCGAGACCAACAATGTTGTGCTTGCCTGGGATGTTCTTCGTGGGGAAGTCCCGATAAAAAACCAGAAGGTCGCAGTTATCGGAGGCAGTATGCTTGCCTGTGAAACAGCTGAACTTATCGCATCCTGGGACAATGAAGTGGCTGTGGTCAAAATGCGCCCCGGATCTTATATGGCAGAAGACTGTGAGCCTACCAACAGAAGGGGCATAATGGAATTTATGCAGGAGCATAAGGTCAGGGAGATTACCGATCATAAACTTGAAAAAATTACCAGCACTGGTGTTGACCTTATAGATAATGAATCGGGTAAAACCATTTGTGTTGAAGCTGAGGTCATCGTTCTGGCCCTTGGTTCAACACCTGTACAGGGTCTTGCAGATGTCTTGGAAAAACAAGAGATATCCTTCACCATGATCGGTGACTGCACCACGCCTAAAAATATTAAACAGGCGATTTATCAAGGGGCACTTATCGGACGTCAGGTATGATGTTTAACAACGACTGACTGGCGCTATTGAAAACAAAAAACAATAGTCGGGGGGAAAAACATGTTTACCCCGGCCAAAAAAGACAAGACATTATTGGAGATAAATTATGGGTGACTTACCACTTGAAGGATACCGGGTAATTGATTTTGGCTGGGCTGCTGCCGCACCACGGGCAACCTGTCTCTTGGCAGACATGGGCGCCCAGGTTATTAAGGTGGAAACACGCAAGCGCCTTGACCCTGTCCGGTTCGGCCCCGACAATATAGAACGGGACCCGGAAAAGGACCCGCTGTTTCACAGTATAAACAGGAATAAGCTGGGTATCCTTTTAGACCTGACCCGACCTGAAGGCAAAACACTCATCCGGGACTTGATAAAAAAAAGTGATGTCGTGGTAGAAAACTTCTCCCCGGGCGTGATGAAAAGACTCTCTTTAGATTATGATGAATTAAAGAAACTGAAAAAAGACATTATCATGATTTCTTTTCCAGGTGTGGGCAGCGAGGGGCCTTTGTCGGATGTGGTCACTTACGGCCCGTCACTTGCTGCACTTTCAGGTCTGGACAATCTGATCGGATATGAAGGCGAACGGGTCTTAGGAATGCAGCAGGCCTATGCTGATATTAATTCTTCCCTTTTCGGTGCTTTTGCCGTTCAAATTGCATTATATCATCGTGAAAAATATAAAGAAGGCCAGCACATAGAGGTTGCCCAGATGGAATCCCTGTTGAGCACCATGCCGGAACCGATGATGGAATACAGTTTTAATAATCGCAATTTAACCTCCGTGGGCAATAACAACACTATGATGGCTGTTCACAACAATTACCCCTGCATGGGAGAAGACAAGTGGGTATCCATCGCCATTCTGACGGATGTGGAATGGAAATCTTTTTGTTCGGCCTTAGGTGATCCCTCCTGGACACAGGAAGATGATTTTGCAGATAACCACAAAAGAAGAGGGAACCGCAAAAAACTCGATCAACTCATTGGCGAATGGACCCTGACAAAGACGTCTTATGAAGTCATGGGAATTCTCCAGAATGCAGGTGTTGCCGCAACTCCCTGTGCCGATACGGAAGACCGGTTTTCAGACCCTCATCTTCAGGAACGTCAGAATATTGTCAATATTGAACACCCGGTAACAGGACTTGACTTTGTTCCCAACGTTGTATGCAATTTGAGTGAAACCCCCGGCCAGATCAGAAGACCTGCACCCATGCTCGGAGAGCATAATTATTATGTTTACGGAGAAATTCTGGGACTTCCCAAAGAAAAAATTGAACAATATATAGAAGAAAAAATTATTTATTAATAAACAAGAGGGCCTAATGCAAGTTGATACTATTATAAAAAACTGTAAGATTGTCAGGCATGACGGGATCCTGGATGCCGGATTAGCCATTGACCGTGGGAAAATAGTTGCCCTGGCAAAGGAATCTGAACTGCCGGATGCCAAAACTATGATAGATGGCAAGGGAAACTTTGTCATTCCCGGAATCGTGGATGCCCATGTTCATCTTCAGTATCCACCGGGTATTGATCCTGAATCAAATATCCGGGCTGAAACCCGGGCCTGTGCGGCTGGCGGATGCACCACCCTTATACACTTGCTGGCGCCAGCAGACAATATTAAAGACCAGGCAAAGGAATTTGTCGGACTCTATGAAAAAAATGCCTATGTCGACCTTGCTTTAAGTGCACGGATTTATACCAGGGAAAATATAAGTCAAATCAGTGAAATATATGATTACGGGATTAACAGTGTCAAACTTTTGCTCCCTTACAAGGGAAGTGAAGCCGTCTGGAAAGGACGTGCCGGCGGTATAGATGACGGCATTGTTTATCTGACCTTTAAAGAGGTCGCAAGGCTGGCAAAACAGGGACGTGACATATTTGTCAGGGTCCACTGTGAAAACGTGGAAATCTTTCTTGCGATGAAAAACGAATTCTTAGACCAGGGTAAGGAACCAGGCTCATGGAATGAGGTAAGAACAAGGGTTTGTGAACAGGAATCCATGCAGAAATGCCTATATCTGGCCGAAATAACCGGATGCCCTATCTATGTTGTCCATATGACCATTAAAGAAGGCCTGCAGCTTTTGACAAAAGCCAAAGCCCAGTGCGTAAATGTGATGACTGAAACCTGTGTCCAATATTTAACGCAGAACACGGATAATGTTGATCCAATCCTTTCCAAGGTCAACCCGCCCATCCGTGAGTCCGAAGATAATGAAAAACTTTGGGAGGCGTTAAGAAACGGCAGCATTGATGTGGTTGCCACAGACCACGCCCCAGTACCAAAATCAATGAAGCAAAATTTCTGGGATGCCACACCCGGCATGCCCGGTTCAGAAACCTTTCTGCCCCTGATGCTCAGTGAAGGGGTAAACAAAGGACGAATTTCTCTTGAACGACTTGTTGATGTCTGCTGCTACAGCCCGGCTCGAAAATTCGGCCTTGCCCCCCGAAAAGGAGTTCTGGATATCGGTTCTGATGCAGACCTTTCGTTAATAGATCTTGAAAAAGAGGATATTGCCCCTGAAAATCCGATGTATTCCAACAGCGATTTTTCAACAGTGGCAGGGAAAAAAATCAAAGGGTGGCCGACTCTGACCATGCTGAGGGGAAAAATTGTTGTCAAGGATCAAAAAATAACAGGTGAAAGCGGATATGGCAGGTATGTACCGGGCCAATAGAGAAGGCCATATCCTGTTAATTTCGATAACTATGAATAATAAATGTTTTAGATCATTAATTAAGATAAACCTAAGGAGATAGTGATGAGTTCAGACACAATTACATCAGAAACACTGATTTATGAAAAAAAAGATTATAAAGAGGGGTCGGTTGCTACCCTGCAATTTAACAAACCGCATACCATGAATGCATTGAATATTGAATTCAGCAAGGAAATCGATGCTGCCCTGGATCAAATTGAACAGGATGATGATGTCAAGGCCGTCGTTTTTAAAGGTTCTGGAAATGCCTTCTCTTCCGGATATGATCTCGGGCGTGTTTATTTTGTTTACGGTGGTGGCTCTGGAAAACCCAAAGACGACACCCGGCGCCCCAGTCAGAGAGCCCGGCTGGCATATGACAAATGGCGTGCGGAAAGTCTTCGCAGAATATTCTTCATGGACAAGATCACCATTGCACAGGTTCATGGATATTGTATCGGCGGCGGTCTATACATGTCCCTTTGCTGTGATATGACTGTGTGTTCCGAAGATGCCAAGATCGGCCATGTTGAACAGAGACTCGGTTTTGCAGGATCCATGTATGTGTTTCCGATTCTCATGAGCCTTATCGGCCAGAAAAAAGCAAGGGAAATGCTGCTCACAGGAAAGCTGATGGACGGTATAGAAGCGGAAAGAATCGGTCTTGTTAATACAGTTGTACCGCTGGACCAGCTTGACGAGGAGGTCAGAAAACTGGCTGAATCCATGACCCTTCTCCCCCGTGATGGTATTGCCATAGGCAAGGCCTGTGCGAGACTGGCATATGATTCCATGGGACTGACCTCCGCCTTTGGACAGGGATATCTTGGACATACCATGTTCACCAATACAAGATTTGAGGAAGGCGAGTACAATTTCCTCAGACGACGAAGGGATGTCGGGGTGAAAGAGGCCATCAAGGAAAGGGACGCCCGTTATAATAGAATTTTTGATAAATAGTGTTTAAAATTTAAGACAAGAGCTATAAATGCAGGCCCTGAAACTAAATAATTAGGAGAAGGTTAATGGAAACTTTTGAATATATCAAACCCAAAAGTATGGATGATGCCATGAATGCGTTAAATACATATGAAAATGCCTTTTTGCTGGCCGGAGGAACTGATCTTTTGGTGGGCATGAAATACAATTCCATTAAACCTGAGTGCATCGTAGACATAAAAGAAATACCCCGGATGAATACGTTTGAATTCAATGACGGGTGGCGGTTTGGGGCTTTGGTTACCGTCCGGGATATCGAGGTCTCAGACAGGCTCAAACAAACAATGCCCTTTCTTAACCAGACTGCAAAAGCGCTGGGGTCAATTCAAATCAGAAACAGGGCCACCATTGGTGGAAACCTGTCCAATGCGTCTCCCTGTTCAAATTTCGGAGCAATGTTCCTGGCAATGGATGCAATGCTCAAAATTATTTCAAAGGATGGGGAACGGCAGATAGCTTTGCAGGACTTTTTTTGCGGCCCGAACCAGACCGTCTTGAAAAAAGGTGAAATATTGACCGAGATCAGGGTCCCGGAAGATGCAGGCAAGGCTGAAGGAATATTTTTAAAACATTCTGCAGGCAAATCCAATGATCTGGGCCTGGTGAATATTGCTATCACCCTGCACAGAGAGCCTGGCACTAACTTGTGTAAGAAAATAACCATTGCCATGGGAGCTGTTGCTCCGACACCCATACGGGCAAAAAAGGCTGAAGCAGTTTTGAACAATAATATTTTAACACCTGATTTGATTATAAGAGCAGCAAAAAAAGCATCAAACGAGGCAACTCCCATTTCAGATTTCCGAGCTTCGGCAGACTATAGAAGATCTTTGGTTGCAACAATGGTTGCAAAGGGAATCAATACGCTTATTAAAGCTTCGTGATGTATTTAGACTTAAAACGAACTCAATTATTGCAAATAAAGGGAGAACGTTAACATGGTAAAAAAATATCCGGTCCGGGTCAATGTAAACGGTGACGATTATGAAGCTCTGGTTGACCCGAGAAAGACATTGCTCCAATTTTTACGGGAGGACCTTGATTTAACAGGAACCAAGGAAGGTTGTGATGAAGGAGATTGCGGGGCCTGTTCCGTCATTCTCAACAACAGGGTCGTCAGTTCCTGCCTGGTTTTGGCCGTGGAAGTTGATAATGCCGTAATCGAGACCATTGAAGGGGTAAAAACAGGGGAAGAACTGCATCCGGTCCAGCAGGCCTTTGTGGACAGCGGAGCTATCCAGTGCGGTTTTTGTACACCCGGAATGGTCATCACAACAAAAGCCATGCTCCAGGAGATGCCGAATCCCTCAACAAAGGAGGTTAAAGAGTATTTAGCAGGAAATCTGTGCCGGTGCACCGGCTATGTTAAAATTCTTGATGCCGTTGAAAACGCCAAAGAAAAATTAAAAAATGGATAAGAAGGGGGCACTTACAATGGACAATTACTCTGTGATCGGAAAACGGATCAAAAACAGGGATGCCGTGACCAAGGTTACAGGCAAGGCTGTTTTTGCTGCAGATATAAAGTTAAAAGGAATGCTCTACGGCAAAATTCTCAGATCCAAGGCGGCCCATGCCAGAATCCTGAGCATTGATGTTTCAGAGGCCCGGCAACTTAAAGGGGTAAAGGCGGTTATCACCTGTGAGGATACCCCCTTGATAAAATACAGCATTCATCCTTTAATGGCCGACAAACTTGCATTTGAAGATAAGAAAGTCAGATATATCGGTGATGAAATAGCCGCAGTAGCAGCTGTGGATGAAGCCACTGCAATCAAAGCATTGTCCTTGATCAAAGTTGACCTGGAAGAACTTGAAGGCTTGTTTGACCCTGTTGAAGCTATGAAAGAAGGAGCACCCAAAATCCATGACCATCTTGAAACAAATGTTTCCAAACATTTTAAGATGGATTGCGGAGATATTGAACAAGGGTTTGCAAGGTCAGATTTTATTATCGAAAAAACATTTACCACCCATGCCCAGTCCCATTCCAGCATTGAAACCCATGCCTGTGTCGCAGATTGTGGTCTGGACAACCAGGTCACTATGTGGGTCAATACCCAGGCACCTCACCCATTAAAGCATAGAATCTCCCAGGTCCTTGCCATTGAACCGGAAAAAATTCGTGTCATCCCACCCTATATTGGCGGCGGTTTCGGCAGCAAAATCGACCTGGATACCACCCATATCGCCTGTGTATTGCTTTCTAAAAAAACGGGTCGACCGGTTAAAATAATCAACACACGTGAAGAGCAGTTCACTGCAACAAGGATGCGGCACCCATCCATTACTGAATTAAAGTTCGGGTTCAATCATGACGGAACCATTGTTGCAAAACAGGCAAGGGCAATCATTGACAATGGTGCCTATAACAGCCATGGACCATCCGTCATGGGCTACCATAACGTCATGTTTTCTTCACTTTATCGTGTTGAGAACATATCATACGAAGGCTCTCTGGTTTATACAAACAAGAATTACGGAGGAGCATGCAGGGGCTATGGCGATCCCCAGGCAACATTTGCCCAGGAAACAATGATGGACATGATTGCCGAAAAATTGGATATGGACCCCATAGAATTAAGACTGAAAAATTCTAATCATCCGGATGAAAAGACGGCAAACGCCGTAGAAATAACAAGCTGCGGTCTGACTGAGACCCTTGAAGCTGTTAAAAAAGCGTCCAACTGGTCCGAAAAAAAGAAGACCAAGAAAAAATATAGAGGCCTGGGCGTTGCATCCATGATCTATACCGGGGGGGGCAGCAGGGGGTCCGGGTTTAATTACTCTGGAGCCACTATGAAAATGGATGCTTCCGGAACCATCTTTTTGAATACTGGAGCAACCGATATCGGCCAGGGATCAAATACAACGCTTACTATGATAGCGGCCGAAATACTCGGGATGGAGCCGGAACAGATCCGACTTATAACATCTGATACAGATACCACATTGCCCTGCATGGGCACTTTTGGTTCACGGGTGACATTCTGTGCTGGAAATGCAGTGTCCCAGGCCGCCCTTAATCTCAAAGAGAAAATTATAGCCCGGGCCGCCGATATATTGGGGGAACCGGTTGTGCGCCTGGAGATCAAAGCGCGTAATGTCTGTGTCGCACAAGAACCCGAAAAAGGAATCGCTTTTTCACAGATCGGTGCTGTTTCTTATTCCCAAAAGCAAGAGGTATTGACAGGAGCAGGATATTATGACGGACCCGAGATCGCCAAGGATTTTGATCCGAAAAGCTATTATGCTTACCCCGGACCTGCCATGTCCTTTGCCACCCACCTGGCCGAAGTAGAAGTTGATCCTGAAAGCGGCAGGGTGGAATTAATCAATTTTTATGCTGCCCATGATTCAGGCAAAGTGATCAACCCGCTTTTGGCAGAAGGACAGATAGAAGGAGGTGCAGTCATGGGTTTTGGCTGGGCCTTAACTGAAGAGTTAAAATTTGAAAACGGCAGAATACTGAACCCGAATTTTCATGATTATAAGCTTTTTTCCATCAAAGACATCCCTCAGATTACCCCGATACTGGTGGAAACCATCGACCCTAACGGTCCTTTCGGGGCAAAAGGGTTGGGAGAATGTGCCATGGTTTCAACAGCACCGGCAATTTTAAACGCCATCTGTGATGCTGTAGGGGTAAGGATTTGTGACCTTCCTGCCACATCGGAAAAAGTTTTTAACCATATTAAATTAAAATAAACCCAAATGAAACAGCCTGTCCAACAGCTGTAAATTATAGGGAAGTTTAGGAGAATAACCATGAACAAAACACTGGGAAACATTAAAGTCATCGAACTGGCCCAATATATTTCAGGGCCTTTCTGCGGGATGCTTCTTGCAGGCCTGGGTGCAAATGTAACTAAAATAGAACCCCCTGAAGCCGGAGATATCTCCAGGAGATGCGGCCCTTTTCCCGATGACATTCCCCATACGGACAGGAGTGGATTATTTCACTATTTAAACCGGAATAAAAAAGGAATTACCCTCGACATCAGGAAGCCGACCGGCAGACAAATTTTCATAGAACTGCTCAAGGATGCCGATGTTTTGATAGAAGATCTGCCACCAAACCTTGCAAAGGAGCTGAAACTTGATTTCGCAACCTTGCGTGAAATCAACCCGAAACTAAACGTGATTTCCATCACGCCCTTTGGCCAGACAGGTCCTTACAGGGACTATAAGGCCTATGCAATCAATGCCAGTGCCCTGGGCGGAATGAGTTCCATTGTGGGTGATCCTAAAAGAGAACCTTTAACCCCTCCTTTCTCCATGGGTAATTTCCAGACAGGGGTCATTGCATCCAATGCCATCATTTCTGCCCTGATGGCCGGTATGAAAATAAACAGGGGCCAGCAAATTGATATTTCAGAGGCAGAGTCCTGGTCCATTTTTCATACGGGCAACGTGGTTTCCGCATTTGTATATGGCGGGCGGAAAAGAACCAGGTCCGGCCACAGAACATTTGCCCCTTACCCCTATACTTTGCTTCCCTGCAAGGACGGCTATATTTCTATGATTGCCCTTCGGGGATCTGAATGGAAAAGGTTTCTGGAGATTATGGGAGACGGAAAGATACCGGAATGGTATGCATCGGACGAGCGGTTCAAGGACAGGGCCAAGGCGGGAAGAGAACACAGTGAAGTCCTTGACAATCTTTTGTCCCCCTGGCTCATGTCTCATACAAGGGAAGAAATTTTCAACAAATGCCGGGAAAAACATGTACCGTTTATGCCGGTAAGAAACATGGATGAAGTTGTTAATTGTGAGCACTTAAATAAACGGGAATACTTTGATACCATAAAATTGACCGGCACCAACGGGTTTAAATGTCCGGGCGCCCCCGTGAGATTTTCCCAAAGCCACTGGGAATTAAATGATACAGCCCCCTCTTTATCAGCGCACAACCATGAGGTATTTTGCGAAGAATTAGAGTACTCAAAAGAGGAACTGGTTCAACTGAGAAGGACCGGTACTATTTAATTGGGGCCATATTGGAAAATAAATAAACAACTGTGGCGCGCACCCCTAAAACCAGGAACATGAACAATGCGTTATGAGATTTTGTCATTTCACAGGGAAAACAGGGTGATGGTAATCCAGTTGCATGGCAATGGAACCTGTTATGGGGAACCGGTCCAAATTGCCAACGAACTCAATGAACTTTGCAATACCATTTATCCTGACCCGGAAATCCAGGTGGTCATCATCAATCTGGAACAGACCGGGTGGCAGAATAAACTTACTTTGAGTCAAACCATTTTGAACACTGATCCGGCAAGAGATAACCCCATGTCCTGGGCTGAGCCTGTGTCAAAGCTTGAAATTCCGGTTATCATGTCCATCAACGGATATGCCCTGGGCCAGGCCCTGGAGCTGGCCCTTGCCTGTGACATGAGAGTTGCCTCCCATGCTTCTTTTTTCGGGCTGCCCCATATCAATGACGACATAATCCCATGGGACGGGGGTACACAGCGATTATCCAGGTTGATTGGAAAAAGCAATGCCATGGAAATGCTCTTTACCGGACAAACCATAAACGGGGAAGAGGCCCTTCGAATGGGGCTGGTAAATCAGCTTATTGAAGGCAAGGCGCTTTTGTCCAAGGTCATGGAAACAGCACAGAAAATAGCCGGCAAAGGCCCCATTGCCTTGAAATATACAAAGGAAGCGGTCAACAAAGGGATGGATTTAACCATGGATCAGGCTCTGAACCTGGAAGCCGACCTTTATTTTTTACTGCACACCAGCCATGACCGGACCGAGGGAATCAAAGCATTTCAGGAAAAGAGAAAAGCCCGGTTCAGTGGAGAATAAAGGAGGGGCATATGAGTGGATTTGAGACATTAATCTATGAAAAAACAGACAGGATAGCCTATGTGACAATTAACCGTCCCAAGGCAATGAATGCATATAATATACAGATGCGCGATGATCTCTACCAAATTTTGAGTGCCATCAAGGATGACCCTGACGTATATGTTGTTATTTTTAAAGGAACCGGAGAAAAGGCATTTTGCGCAGGTGCGGATTTAAGTGAGTTTCTCACTGCCCCCTCTCCCATTGCCGCCCGTAAGGTTCGCTTCGAAAGAGATGTCTGGGGGCTTTTTTTAAGCATACCCCAGCCTATAATCGCCGCCCTTCACGGCTATGTCCTGGGTTCCGGAATCGAGATAGCCCTGTGCTGTGATATTCGAATCGCTTCAAGAAATACCAGATTTGGTCTTCCTGAGGTTGGCCTGGGGATGATTCCTGCTGCCGGCGGAACCCAGACCCTTCCGCGTACTGTGGGGAAATCAAAGGCCCTTGAAATGCTTCTCACGGACGAGTGGATCGACGGGGAGGAAGCTTTCAGGATCGGGCTGGTTAACCATGTGGTATCTGATGATACACTTTATGACCATGCTAATGAGATGGCCCGGAAGATTGCTTCCCATGATCCGGCTGCTGTCAGGGCTGCCAAACAGGCAGTGGTCCGGGGCATGGATGTCAGGCTTTCAGAAGGCCTTTTCCTTGAAAAGAGCCTTGCCTCACATCTTTCAGCAATCAAAAACAAACAACCTTAAATATTAATATCCAGATGAGGTAAATATGAATACAACCGTTTTTCTAAATATTGCCACCGCAATCTGTCCGGACCGGGACATAATCTCCTTTGAAGGGAAGCATTATAGTTTCGCCCTGCTGAATGAACGAAGCAACAGACTGGCCAATGCTTTGGCAGGGTTAGGCGTTAAGCATGGTGACCGAGTCGGCATGCTGGAGGTGAACTGCAACCAGCATATCGAAGTTTATTTTGCAACGGCCAAACTAGGGGCTATCTTTGTTCCTATCAATTTCAGGGCCAAGGCAGATGAGGTTTCCTACATGCTGGATAATGCGAAGATAAAGGTATTGTTTGCCGGAAGCCGGTATATCCAGATGCTGGATACCATCCTGCCAAAGCTTTCCTTTATTGAAAACTGCGTATCAACAGACAAAAAACTTGACGGAACACTCGCCTATGAGACACTGGTCAGCTCTTCTGTACCCGATGAAGTTGCTGCCGACATCGGGGATGAAGATATCACCATTTTAATGTATACAGCAGGAACTACTGGACGTCCGAAAGGTGTGCCGTTAAGGCATAGTGCTTTTGCCGGCTATGTGATAGGCAATGTAGAGCCTGCTAACCCGATTGTTGAAGAACGAAATCTGCTCAGCGTACCTCTGTACCATATTGCAGGTATTCAGGCCATGCTGGCGGCTGTTTACGGAGGGCGAACCCTGGTTCTCATACGTCAGTTTGAAGTCAAAGAATGGATGAGAATTATTCAGGAAGAAAAGGTCTCCCGGACCATGCTCGTCCCGACCATGTTAAAATGGGTACTGGATGACCCTGATTTTGATCATGCCGACCTGTCCAGTCTTAAAGTTATCACTTACGGCTCGGCTTCCATGCCTTTTGCGGTCATCAAATCAGCCATTGAAAAAATGCCCTGGGTCAAATTTATAAATGCCTTTGGCCAGACTGAAACCGCATCTACCATAACGGTCCTGGGCCCGGATGACCATGTAATAGAAGGCACTGAAGAAGAAAAGGAAAAAAAGCTCAAACGGCTGTCGGCATCCATAGGTAAGCCGCTGTCTGATGTACAAATAAAAATTGTTGATGAAAGCGGCCAATCCCTGCCTTACAACGCGGTCGGTGAAATTCTGGCAAAGGGTGCCAGGATTATGTCCGGGTACTGGAAGGATGATGAAAAAACAGCCCGGGCCAAGACCAAAGACGGCTGGTTGAAAACAGGAGACAAAGGCTGGGTTGACGAGGACGGTTATGTCTTTCTTGCCGGCCGGGGTGATGACATGATCATCCGGGGCGGGGAGAACATTTCCCCTGAAGAGGTGGAGGATGTACTGCATTCCCACCCTGATATAGAGGAAACCGCAGTCATCGGGATACCTGACCCTGAATGGGGGCAGGAGCCCTGTGCCGTGGTGACGTTGAAAAATGGGAAGACAACCACAGCCGAAGAGATCATGGAATATTGCCGTTCAAGGCTGGCCGGGTTTAAACGGCCCAGACAAGTAATTTTTGTGGAAAGTCTGCCCCGCAATACCATGGGAAAGGTACTTAGGAAAGAACTTAGAACTAATTATGAACAACTGTCAAAATAGAGAAGGAGTGTTAAAAATGGCAAACGAAATCGGAAAACAATACACCTGTAAAAAATGTGGCATCATGCTTGTTGTTACCAAGGGTGGCAAAGGCCAGATAAAGTGCTGTGGCCAACCAATGGAAACAAAATAATTAAAGAAAGGAGTGAAAAATGGTCCAAATGGGAAAAAGATATAAATGTGAGGAATGTGGTACGGAAGCACTGTGTACAAAAGTCGGTGAAGGCCAGCCGATCTGTTGTGAAAAGGAGATGGAAGTTTTAGAGCCAAAAGCTCTCCCCTCTTCTGATTGATAAACAGATATCAATTCATAAATCAAGAAGATATGGGATCTTTCTATTAACATAGTTTGTTAAACCTGAACTATTTATAAGGAGGTGATAGCGGATTAGAAATCCTTGGCAACGGGCCTTGGAAAAATAGAAGTTATTGTAATTTATGATTAAAAGGAGTTCACCATGAGAAATAATCAATTGATAAATTTACTATTTGGAATGTTTTACATTGTTTTTACTACTTTAATTTTTACAACAATCTATTCAGGGACTGCTGAGGCAGAGCCCAAAGTATTCCGATGGCGGGCACAGCACTTTTTACCAAGCCAGATGGAGGGATATAAGGAGTTTGCCAAATGGTGTGATAAGGTAAAAAAAGCAAGCGATGGAAGACTTATCATCAAACCCTTCCCGCCGGGAGCGGCAGTACCGGGTGCTGAACAATGGGAGGCAGTAGGAAAAGGCGTGATTGAGATGGGACTTTCCTATGGAGCCTACTGGGTTGGAAAGACGCCTATGGCAGGCTTTTCTGTTGGAGTACCCTTTACCCTGCGTGATCTTCCGGATCAATATGTTCTTTTCCAGCAACTCGGATTGGAAGACTTGGTTAGAGCCAATTATGCCAAACAGAATATCTATTTCCTTCGCCATCTCCCATGTCTTGATACCGTTATGACTTCGAAAAGATCCATTACCAGCGTGGCTGATCTTAAAGGCCTTAAAGTCCGGGCTACCGGGTTAATAGGAGAGATGCTTGCAGAAGCGGGCGCTACCGTGGCGTACTTCCCAGGGCCGGAAATATATGGAGCATTGGAAAAAGGTATTGTTGACGCTGCAGTGTACGGTCCCCTTGCAACACAATATGAACTGGGATTTCATGAAGTAACCAAATACATTGCCATGCCTCCAATGGCATCTGAAGGTGATGAAGTCATTATCAATATGGAGGCATGGAATAAATTACCTGCTGATTTGCAAATGATTCTCCAACTCAGCGCTGCCGAGCATGGTGAAAGGCTGGCTGCCATTTACCGGCACGAGAGTGAAATAGCCCTTGAAAAATTTGCACAAAAAGGGGTCAAGGTCTCTATCATGCCGGAATCAGAAAGATTAAAACTCACGGCTCTAGGATGGAAAGTTGTTGAGAAGTATGCTGCAAAAGATCCTGATTTTGCCAAAGGATCAGAAATATTGAAAAATTATCTCAAACTTACAGGTAAAATAAAATAAAGAAAATTTAACGGGTATTGGCGCGTTGTTGCGCATACCCGTTAATTTTGTTTATTGCAATTTGGAGATACGCGTATGAAGAAATTAAAAACCTTTCTTAAATATATTGATGCCATTAGTGAGTGGTCGGGCAAAGGGGTCGCTTACTTGATTTTGCCCGGAATTCTCATCCTGTCATGGGAGGTGGTTTCAAGATATGTTTTTAATAATCCCACCATGTGGGCCCATGGAACTTCTCAACGTATTTTCGCTACCTATTATATTCTGGCCGGGGCATACGTTCTTCGGCATGATCAGCACGTTACAGTAGATATTGTCTATAATCGCTTCTCGTTGAGAACACAAGCGATATTGAGTCTGATCGGCAGTATTTTTTTCTTCATTTTTTGCGGAGTTCTTTTGTGGAAGGGAATGGACTTTGCCTGGACATCCATGAGTCAGTTGGAACCTGACGAAACTCCGTGGCGTGCTCCTCTCTATCCTTTTAAGATGATGATACCCCTGGGGGCCTTTCTGATTTTGATGCAGGGTTTGGCAAAATTTATTCGTAATCTTGCAACTGCCATTACCGGGAGGAAAGAACTATGAGTATTGAGATGATTATTCTGGTAATGTTTGGTTCTCTTTTGGTATTATTAATATCCGGTGTCCCTATTGCCTTTGCCCTGGGCGGTGTTTCCGTTTGCATTGTTTATTTTCTACAAGGGCCGAATGTTCTGATAACGATGGTATACAGCACCTTTGCCTTGATGTGGCAGATTTTGTTTGTGACCATTCCCTTGTTTGTTTTTATGGGTGCGGTTTTGCAGCGGTCGGGTATTGCCGGTGGCCTTTATGAGGCAGCACACCGCTGGACTGGTTCCATGAGAGGCGGTTTGTCCATTGGAACTGTTCTTGTCGGTGTTTTTTTTGCTGCTATGACAGGAATCACTGGTGCTTCAACTGTTACCATGGGAATCATAGCCATTCCATCCATGTTAAGCCGCGGATACAATAAGCGATTGGCAGTAGGATGTGTTGCAGGTGCCGGGTCTTTGGCGATTCTTATTCCGCCAAGCATACCAATGGTTTTGCTTGCCCTGTTTACCCGGCAGTCCGTGGGTAAAATGCTCATGGGTGGAATCCTTCCAGGGATTCTCATAGCATCTCTTTTTATCATTTACATTATAATAACCGGGATATTGAAACCTGAAGCCTGCCCTCCCCATCCTGAACAATTTACCCTAAAAGAAAAAATAATTTCAAGCAAAGGAATGATTCTTCCCCTGGGGCTCATCTCTCTGGTCTTAGGATCCATGTTTTTTGGACTGGCTACCCCCACAGAATCAGCAGCGCTTGGTGCATTTGGAACGATTATTTGTTGTATTATTCAGAAAAAATTCAGCTGGAAACTTATTCAGGAAGCAACCTTTGACACGTTCAGGCTTACTGGTATTGTCATGTGGATAGGATTTGGTGCGGCATGCTTTAGCGGGACATTTACGAGTTTAGGAGGCATAGACTTTATCAGTGAGCTCATACTGGGACTTGGCGTCAATCGCTGGTTTGTTTTTACAATAATAGTTTTCATTATTTTGCTTTTGGGTTCTTTTCTTGACCCGACTTCCATCATAATGATTGCCGGACCCATAACTTTTTCTGTCCTTGTTCCCCTTGGTTTTGATCCCATCTGGCTGGGTGTTGTTTTTGTCATTCTGCTTGAGTGCGGATACCTGACACCGCCTTTTGGTTTCAATCTTTTTTATCTTAAATCAATTGTTCCCAAAGAGATTACCATGGTAGATATTATCAGTTCCATCTGGCCATGGCTCATCATGTTATTAATGGGAGTAATTATTATTTCAATTTTTCCCCAGATCGTCACCTGGCTTCCCTATGCCATGATGCACTAGTCTTTGATGTGAAAAAAACAAGGCTATGTCATCTTTTGGAAATAGACCCCCCCTTCTATTTGTGCGGAAATGCCAGGATTGGCATTTCCGCACAAATAGCGACTTATCAAAATATTTCTAACTTTGCACATCGCTCAAATCAGCGCCTGGCAACGGTGGAAATCTCTTGAGATCAAATTTTATCAGTGTACATTTTATCGAACAAATAGCGTATCTGACATACAACAGGAAAGGTAAAAAGGATAAAAACATGTAATTTTATTGACTCACAAATCAAGATATATACAAAAAATTAGAATTCGTGTAACAATAAAAAATGAATCCTGCCAGAGTTTGTTTACTAATTTTTTCAAGAGGGGGACTGTCACTATATGAAAGATACTATAGTCGAAATTCAGATGTCGGATATTGTTCTTGATGACACGATTTATCCAAGGGAAAATATTGATCATAAACGGGTTCTTATTTTTGTGGAAAATCTAAGGGATGGGTTTGAGTTTGATCCCATCCAGATTCAACTTTGTCCGAATCCGGACCTGTCGGAAAAAAAGGCCGGGTATCGAATATTAGATGGTGCGCATCGGTGGAGTGCATATAAAAAAACGGGACAAACTGTCATCCCTGCCATTGTTAAAACCTTAAACGACATTGATCCCCTGCTCTATGCGGCAAAACAGGCAATCGGTCCAAAGCAGCTTACTGAAGCTGAAACACGGCATACGGCCAGGCGTGCGTTTAAAAACAATTCCCAGTTAAGATCATCTGAAATCGGCAAGGCCATTGGCAGATCAAGGCAGGCCGTTGATACATATATTGCTGATTTAAGAGCAGCAAGCATTTTGGCGCTTGATCTTAAAATTTTTTGTTTAAACCGGCTGGGTATTCCACAGGACAGGATAGCAAACCGGCTGGGGCTTCCCAGAAGGACCTTATTAGACCATTTGACCAAAATGCCTGGATTGGCCAAC
Organism: Candidatus Desulfobacula maris; assembly: GCA_014383445.1. GTDB lineage: Bacteria > Desulfobacterota > Desulfobacteria > Desulfobacterales > Desulfobacteraceae > Desulfobacula > Desulfobacula maris. The sequence goes on from JACNHV010000193.1 coordinate 38,205, forward strand.
CCACTATATAGTGATCTGGCAAAGGGGTTTACAATTTCACAGGTTGCCAAAAAGCATGGCTGGCCTGAACCCCTGGTGTGGTCGCTGGCATTAACTGAAAAAAATGATCAAGCAAGGTTTAAGGCACTCCAATGGGGGCTCAGAACCTGGGATTTATGGAATTTTATAGAGTGTGACAAACGATTCGGAGATGAATGGCCCGGACGTATCCCTGCACAATTGGCAGCTCATATTCTCTATTTTTTTTCTGAACAGAACGATCTGGTTCTGGACCCCATGGCAGGGGGCGGTGTGTGTGCAGATACCTGTCTTGCCATGGGCAGAAGATGCTGGAGTCTGGACATGGATGACAGGCCCGATACAAGGCCTGAAATTGAACCCTATCACTGGGATCTGGAAAGCAAATGGGATGATTTACCAATTATGAATTCCAAGGACAAGCCGGATCTGATTATCTGTGACCCGCCCTATTTTGACAAAAAAGCCCGGGAGTATGCAGAACAAAGTATTTCAGGACTTTCAAGAGAAAACTATTTAAAGTTTCTGGAAAGATTTTTTCTTTTTTTAAAAAAGATATCCAAGAAGAAAACCCGCCTTGCCTTTATCAATTCGGACTGGCGGGATTTTCAAAACTGCCCTGCCGGCAAAGAAGATCCACACCAGGCTA
>JACNHV010000348.1 GCA_014383445.1 Candidatus Desulfobacula maris
AGCTGCATTCTGAGACCAGGGCTGCTTAGGGGCAGCCCGTGCTGTTTGCGCCACTTCCTGATACTCCTCTATCGAACACTGGCATCACCCGCAATTATCCCTCCGGGGACAATTAATAGATCAATTTCAGGATTATTTGATATGCTATATTTAGGAACTACTTGCAAACCTCCTTGCACAAATACCCCAACATATGCGTTTCATTCTAAAACTCTGGTATCACCAATCTTCAAAATCCATAAACGCTTTGGATCAAACTGTTTTTCCATTGCCACTTTTTTAAATAACTTTGCTGGTTCAAAAAGTGGTTCCTCAGACAAATCTATTGTTCCCCAGTGGATAGCAATCATGGTTTGGGCCTTTAAATCCAACCCTGCTTGAAATGATTCCATTGGATTCATGTGATTATTAAAACCATATTTTCGATTTCCATAAGTTCCGATAGGTAGTAACGCGTAATCAAATCCATCAATTTCAGTTCCAATTTCCTTAAAGATAGTGGGTGAGAAGGCAGTATCCCCAGCAAAAAATAGTTTCTTATTGGAAGAGAGAATTGACCATGAACACCAAAGCGTTTTGTTTTTATCAAAAAGACCGCGACTGGAATAATGAACCATTGGATGTGAAGTAAACTTCAATCCCTTTACAGTTACACTATGGTGCCAATCGAGCTCATGAATCTTAATATAATCTTTGTTCCTGAAAAATTCTCCGATTCCCAAGGGTACAACGACGTCAATATTTTTTTTATTCGGAAGAGATTCAACAAAATCTGCATCAAGGTGATCATAGTGGTTATGAGATATAACTATAATGTTCACCGCAGGTAAGTCCCCTGCGGTAATTCCTGGAGGAACAGATCTACTTGGCCCAAAAGTTCCAGGCCCGGCACGTTTAGCAAAAAAAGGATCCGTCAGGATCACTTTACCATTAATTTTAAGTAAAGCCGTACTTTGTCCAATCCAGGTAACTGTATCTTCATTTTCTAATTTTCTATATCGATCAATGGCCCTTTTCTTGTCTATCAAATGATCAGCTGGAATTTTATCTGATTTTGATGATGAAACTATTTTATTCCAGATAAATCTAAAACCTTGTGCATCAGGGGGTTCAATAAGCGGATAATTTTGAAAAGCGTTCTCAGTATGATGGCTTGGTTTATCCCCTGCCCACAACTCAGAACGAGAGAATGATGAACACCCTATTAAAAAACACACAAAGAAAAAAATATATAAATTACAGGTGAAAATATGTAATGATTCTAACCATCGTTTTCTCATAGTTAAACCCTTTTCGAACTACTGTATTATTAAGAAATATTGAACATGAAATTCATCAGCCTATTAATCGAGAACACTTAATGCTCCTTTCTGGATCACTCTCTCTGGTGTTTTAACACCAAAATCACCGGCTTGCCCGGTGCATTTTGATGGTTTTTGCTTTGAATTCCGGACTGTACTTTTTTCTTTTGTTACTCATGCTACTCTCCTTTTTCATGTCAAATCAGAGCTTAGCACATTGTCTGGCTTTTGGGGACCACCTTATGGCGCCGGTCTCAGAGGTTCATAAATATCAAGCTGTAGATGATCGCGAGCTTGGGCGGGTACGTGCGTCATCAAATTGCTGTAAAGCACATGGCTTTTTGAAATATCTGCAATTGTTGGGGTGCCCATCAAGCGCATCACCATGGTCAATTCGTCTTTGAAAAGCGAGCACATCCTTTCCACTCCCGCCTGACCGTACGCTGCAAGACTGTAGAGAACAGGACGCCCGATGCCGACCGCGGTCGCACCCAAGGCAAGGGCTTTGAAGATATCACTGCCCCGTCGAATGCCACCATCTACGAACACCTCGAAACGCGAGCGCCAATTCGAGTCATGTTCATCAAGCGCGGCAACCGCTTCGGGCAAGATTTCGATTGCCGACCTGGCCGTATCAAGTTGTCTGCCTCCATGGTTTGACAGAACAACGCCGGCACAGCCCATCTGATAGGCCATCACCGTGTCGAGTCCACAGCCGACACCTTTTAAAATAATCGGCAGTGCGGTGATGCCTTTAAGCCAGGTGATGTCGTCCCAGCATAAGCTCGGGTCAATGAATTCACCGATCGCTCGGGCAACGCCCTCGCTCCGTTTGACATCATCACCTTTCTGGACATCGGCGCTTTGGGTGTATTTGTTGCGCATATCCTTTTCCCGGCGCCCCAACTGGGGAGCGTCTACCGTGACGAATATCGCTTTGACCCCACCGTCCCCCAGCCGCCTGACGTACTCTTCTGTGAGCTTTCTTTTCGCATTCACATACAATTGGCCAAACTGGACCTGGCCGGGCTGACGGACGTTCAGCATTTCATCCAGCGAAAAAGAAGACAAGGTAGGCAGCATGTAAATTACATCTGAGTTCGCAGCAGCCCGTGAAATTGCCAGCTCGCCATACTCGTCAGCCAGCTTGCCCAGGGCAGTTGCAGTGAAATAGAGGGGCAAAGGAGATTTTATCCCAAGTATGGAAGTCGTCATGTCAATGTTTTTTACATTGACCAATATGCGGGGTTTAAACCAGATGCGTTGAAACGCGGTGTGGTTTTCGCGCAGGGTAATTTCATCATCACCACCTGATGAATAATAGCCCCACCCCTCCTCCGTCATTGTTCTTGAGGCTACGCTTTCAAAGTCAAAGGTATTCAGCATGGTGTCAATCGGGGGCTTTTCCCACTGCTGATTCTGCGGGACCCCGCTTTCTGCCGGTGCAGACGGCTGCTGCTGACCTCTGGGCTGCGCTTTTTTCCCACTGGCCACCACATGCTTGGCCGGGTCGACAGTGTCCATATTAACGACGCCAACACAGGCTTCAGGGGAAAGGAGTCGTTCGGGGATATCCTTGGGGTGCACATTATTGAACAGGTTGGACACGTCCTTGCCGGCGTTGTTGGTTATTATTGGCGATCCTCCAGGATGCCCTTTCTGAAAGACTGATAAATCATACACCTTGCCGTTTATTACAACCCAACAGTCGTCAGGGGTATTGTGACGTTCCACTTCCTGCATGGTAATCTTTCGCATAGTCGTAAACCTCAGTTTTTTGTTTATTTTGCTTCTCTTGCTTCCTTTTTCATTCAGGCCATTAAACTACAGCGATTTGATGTGACTGTCAAACTGCAGGGCGCGTGGATTAGACAGGACGAAGGCAACGTTTAGTTCAGGTGCTGCCGAACAAAGGGAGGGAACTGGGGGCTTGCCCCCAGCAGTCCCCTGAAACGCCTTGTTCTGTGTGATTTCGAATTAGTAATTAAGCTGGAATTGCCAATGGTTCTATTCCCGAAAGATCAACATTCTGCTTAGCTTGCCATAGGTCATAACTGTCTTGCATAAGAAGCCAGCTTTCCGGACTACGCCCCAAACATTTAGATAGGCGTAAAGCCATTCCTGGACTAATAGCACTCTGTCCTTTGATAAGCCTTGAAAAGGTTGAAGGTGAAACTTTAAGCTGCAAAGCAACACTACGAGGTGACACACTTAAAGGTTCCAAATAAACTTCCTTGATGAATTCCCCTGGGTGGGGTGGGTTATACATAGCCATTAGTGATAATCCTCATAATCTACAACATATGCATTACCGTCTTTAAACTCAAAAACGATACGCCAGTTTTTGTTTACATCGATCGCCCATAAACCATAGCGATCACCCTTTAAACTGTGGAGCCGCCAACCTGGAGTCTTCATATCTTCTATGCATATTGCAGAATCAAGTGCAATTAATCGAATTCTAAGCTTTTGTTTGTGTCCGGGTTGAATTCCTGACAAATTACCTGTTTCAAAGAATTTTCGCAGCCCTTTGTGTTTAAATGTCTTTATCATTAGTTTATTATACAGCATGATGCGCAATACGCAACATTATTTTTTAGAATTATTTTTTAGAATTTTCGGCAACCGTTAATATTTGCAACAAACACAGAACGAGTCTGTAGAAAAAGTCCTGACTCAATTTTTTGTTAAAATTTATGGTACAACCCCAGGAAAAATGGCCTCAAGAAATTCAAGGTATGCTTTTCTGGACAAACCGGAAATGCTTTTTTTATCATAATCACCAGCTTTTTTATCAAAGTAGGGTGGATCAAAGATGATCAGATCAGGTTTTCCCTTTGCGCTGACAGGCCATAAAAGCCCTTGATCAGATGAAATTTCCCATTTCCGTTAATTGTTTTGGTCCAATGGCTTTTGTTGCAGCATACAGCAGGGGATCATTCCCATCCAGATCCTTTATGATGGCTTTTACCTCTTCCACCCCAGTTGACTTGTAGGCGCTACATCTGTGTGCCCCATCCAGCAAACGATATAAACCGGGCTTGTCAGGGCAGGGCGCAACCTCAATGGGATCAAAGGTGAAACCGTCCCTGATGTTTTCGGTAAATATACCCACACGCCTGTGATCGATACCCTTTCTTGGATAAATCGCCTCATCAAGGATAATTGAAGAGAGGGGGATTTTTGTTGTCTGTTGAGTCATGACTTTTTTACACCAGCTGAATTCTTATATGACCTGCGCCTTCCAGCATCTTTTGAATTTCATGTACTTCCCAGAGGAATTTTGTTCAAGTAAGATCGTGTTACGGCAAGAGCAGATTCTAAAGTTTCAATAAAAAACTGATTAATTTTACCACGAACGGGTACTTTTAAAAGATGGCTTTTGCCCTTTGGTTTGCCAAAATAGAATCATGCCACAACATCAGTGCAGTACAGGTTTTTCAAAATTTATTGTCAATGCCAAATGAACCTGATGTTCAGTTGGGCTTCTTGCTGAAATTTTTAATTAAGGAGCATAAAGATAATGTATCGGGTGTTAATCCGGCTTTTGACTTTTCAATTCGCAATAATTCAGATCCTGTTCAAATCAAAAAACAACCTTGTTTTGGAAATCATTGAACATAACGCTGCTGTTCACCGGGCGAGCGGCGCAAAATGAAAACCGCCGAACAGCAAAAAAATTTGAAAAAAGAAACCGCTCAAAGCCACGCCACTGTAACCCGATCTGTGTGGAACAGCCTTGTTATGCCAGAAATTTTTTGAGCTCATTATTTTTGACTTCTGTTCCTAAATGGCTAAAAAATTCTTTAGAATATTTACTTTTTTCCGGGTTTAAGCGAGATGAAAGTATTTTGTCGTAATGATCTTTATAGGTTCAGCTTTAAACCCAAGATCAATTAATTTATCTTTTAGTAGGTGGTTAAAGTTTTTAGAAAACCCTTTCATTTTTTTTCTTTCAAAAAACTTAGGCACATCAAAAATGAGGTCTGTATTCCCCTCCACCATATACTTTCCTTCCATGATCATCTCAGTACCATCTTCTTTGCCGGTAACAATATCTATCCAAATGTCAAAAGGTGACTTTATTATAAGATCTGGATTTTCAGATTTACCACCTCTTGCCTGAACAGTCCCATCTGAAATGATGAAATGACATGAACCTTCCACTCGGCCTGTAAAATCATTTTGTATAATTACTTTTGCGTCACCAGCATTATCTGGATTAAATCCTGTTGACATCGTGAGCATATAAGTCTCGATTGAATCAGCCCTTGGCATCATTCCGTTGTTCGTAAATTTTTCCCGTGTAATTCCTTCGTCAATGCAAGTCTGCCACATACAATCTTTTATTTTTTTGTCTCGCAAATTTATTACTTCAACATCCGCACCAGCATTTTCCATACCACAAACAAGATGACCAAGCATCAACTCAGTTTTACTCTGTCCCTGGGCCCGTGCGCTTGAATTAATGGCGATCACTTTCATATTGTATTTTCCCTTTCTATTCTTGACTGGATGTCATGGAATACATCCAGGTTACTTTTAGCGGACTCTGTTTTGGTTCTCACAGACACTTAACGACCAAAATTACCGGCTTGCCCGGACCATTTGCGTTGTTTGACATTCTTTAATAAAGTAGCTTAATCTTGATTACAGTTTTTTGAAGTGTTTTATCTCGATTAAACGGCTATCAGTCGAATTTCAGGTTCCGCAGAAAGTTTGATAATTTTCATCGCAGTCACTCGGCGGGTCTTGATACTCGAATGTTTGTGCCTGCTCTTCATAAGGAGAGCGAAGGACCTGAAGAAAGTCCTCGGCCAACGTAACCCTACCAGTCTGCTCAGACTCTTGAAGCACCTTTTCAACATGATGGTTCCTTGGGATTACTACAGGATTGTGTTGGCGCATCAGTTCTTGTACTTTTTGAGGAACTTCGTTTTGCTCGCTTAATCGTTTTTTCCAAAGATCAAAACACACTCCAAGTTCATTATTTATCTGAGAAGCTGCAGTTTCAGACATCAAAGATTTTGTCAGGAGATCGAAAGCGATTGTGTAGTCTAAGCGCCTATCCTTGAGTCGGTTCAAAATAGAAGAAATTAGTTTCTGATCCTCCGGCTTAAAAAATGTCAGCCCAAGCTTTTTCCCCATCATTTTCATATATTCTTTCTCAAAACGATAGGGGAACTCTGCAATAACGGGTCCGACCAGATCTACTGCTTTATTCCTGTCAGCATTGATGAGTGGCAACAGACATTCAGCGAATCGTGCTATATTCCAATGTAAAATGTCAGGCTGATTGCCAAAGGCATATCGACCCATTGTATCAATCGAACTGTAAACGGTTTGCGGATCATAGATCCCCATCATGGCACAAGGGCCATAGTCGATGGTTTCCCCGGAAAGGGATGTGTTATCAGTATTCATGACCCCGTGAATAAAACCGACCCTCATCCATTCAACAACGAGATGAACCTGTCTTTCGAACACCTTATTAAGAAACAGAATATATTGATTCTGACTTTCTTCCTGCAACTCTGGATAGTGACGCTCTATAGTATAGTTGCAAAGAGTCTTGAGAGCTTGATGATCACCTCGAGCCGCAAAGAACTGAAAAGTCCCAACACGTAGATGACTTGAAGCAACCCGCGTCACAACAGCCCCTGGTAAAGGTGTCTCACGAAAAACTGTTTCTCCAGTAGTGACAACTGCCAGACACCGTGTTGTCGGAACACCTAACGCATTCATGGCCTCACTCATTATGAATTCTCGAACAGCTGGACCAAGGGCACAACGACCATCACCTCCTCGGGAAAATGAGGTGCGGCCGGATCCTTTGAGCTGAATATCCCACCTTTGCCCGAATTGATCTAACACCTCTCCAAGAAGATGTGCTCTTCCGTCTCCGAGTTGGGGAACAAAACTACCAAACTGGTGTCCTGCATACACAGTCGCAATGGGTTCTGATCCGGGTATAATGTGATTTCCTGAAAAAGCCTGTGCCAGGGCAACCGAATCATGTTTTAATTCATTTGGAATCATTAACTGTTCAGATAGGCTGGAGTTCCACAAAAAGAGCTGAGGGTCCTGAACAGGTGTCGGCCGTAACCTTTCGTAAAAAACCTTATCTAAACATGCGTAAGAATTTGAAAAATTCATTTACCTGATCCTTTACAGGTTCTCGTTTCAATTTAAAGCTACATGAACGCAGTACTTGATCATATAGCAAGGCTACTCCTAACACCAGAATCTACGGTGAAACCCGTAGCATTCTATTGTTGAGATAAATCTAAAATTGATTTCAGCTTTTCAGTTGCTGCAATTCTCTTTTTTGGTTCCATCCTTAATATATTTTCGACCTTCCACTTTATCGCCGGCAGGTTTTCAAGACCTGAAATTGAAAGCAAACTGAAATCAAGGATTCCCATTTTAACAGACAATAGGAATTTCCGCTCATTTCTTGAAAGTTTGGATAATATCAGAGATGGCAATTCTTCACGTATTTTTTCCAGTTCTTCATAACTGACATCTATTGATGACATGCCTTTGAATTCAGTTTCATACACCTGTCTAAAATCTTGAAAATTTGGTGAAAGCAACTCTGACATGGGACGATTATGACTGGCAAGGTACACAGCAAACGCTTGACTGATTTCTAAATTCTGCCGAGTGAATTTGTAATATCCTTTAAAGTTTCATTTCTTGGCTTAACTGGAAGAAATGTTAAATCGATATCAACTGATAAGCGCGGCAGATTCAAATAAAAAAAATTCAAAGCAGTCCTACCTTTTAGGGCAAATTCTTTTTCCTGCCCGACTATCGGTGGAAGAATGGACAGCATTAATTTGGCCTGCTCAAAATATTTGTTCATTTTCATGGGATATCCGTCAAGCTGATACTATTAATTTCATCTGGGACTGTTATTTGATATTGTTTATTTAGAATCCCATTGGCTGCAACCTGTCGTTTCCCTTTTCCCAGATCAATATTTTTTAAATCCAATTTTTGAAACCAGGGCATATTATATGTGTCTGCGAAATAGAGGAATAATCGTTTTGCTTTTATTGAACTACAGCTTTCAAGAAGAGTTTGCACGTATTCACATCGCAAGGATAAAAGACTCTCCATAAAATGACCAGCCTCTTCAAACGAATGATAATTTGGCACCAGGGTAC
>JACNHV010000305.1 GCA_014383445.1 Candidatus Desulfobacula maris
TGCTGAAAAAAAAGCTGAAGAATTTGACTGGAAAGATGAACTGGTTGGATTGATTAAACCTGGGATACAGGAAATAAAAAGGCTTACGGTCAGGGCAAGATACAAAACAAAATTAAAAGATGAACTCTCCTATTACCAAGATCTTTCACCTGTTGCCAGTCAGGCCATCCAAAATATTGACGAGCTGATTACCCAGACTAAGGACAAAGATCTGAAAAAAGATCTGAAAAAGCTTTTACCTGAATGGAAAAGCATTGAAAAACAAATTCTGAATAAAGCGGAAATGGCTGGTATGCGTCTGGCTGAGATGGATAGAGAGGAAAAATCCATAATTGAAACATCCCAGAACTCTATAAAGAATTTTTTCCGCACTCGGGGCCTGTTTCTTTTTATCGCTTTAATTGCCTGTCTTGGAGTATTATTTTTTTTGCGTTTATTTTCAAGGCTTATGGTCCGGTTCATCCCTGGATATCATTCAAAATACAGGCCTTTTCATGCAAGGCTGTTGAGTCTTCTTTCCAGGATCATGGCCTTTGTAATGGTTTTTTTAGTTCTTATTTTTGTTTTTTATGCGGTGGAAGACTGGGTATTGCTCAGCTTAACCATTATTTTCATCATGGGAATTGGCTGGGCAGCCAAACATACACTTCCTCAGTTCTGGCATCAGAGCCGGCTTATGCTGAATATCGGCTCGGTCAGGGAAGGGGAGCGTATTATTTATAATGGCGTACCCTGGCTTGTAAAAAATATAAATGTATTCAGCGAGCTTGAAAATCCATACCTGGAAGTGAAGCTGCGATTACCCATTGAAGAACTTCTTGGAAAAACATCCCGGCCTTTTCATAAAGACGAACCCTGGTTTCCCTGTAAACGCAATGACTGGGTCATCCTTTCCGACGGCACCAGAGGTGTTGTCACCAGTCTTTCCCATGAGATGGTTGAATTGGTTCAGCGTGGTGGTTCTCGTAAGACCTATCAGACCTCTGATTTTCTGGGTCAGACTCCTTTGAATATTTCCGTTAATTTCAGGCTTAAAATTCCTTTTGGCATCAGTTATAATCTCCAGAAAGATTCCACGGGAAAAGTATTGGAAATTTTAAAAGCACATATCAAAGAGCAAATCGAAAAAGAAGGGTACAAAAAAAATCTGCTTAATCTTGGTGTTGAATTCCAGCAGGCAGGCGCTTCATCCCTTGATATTGTTGTGCTTGCTGATTTTAAAGGCGAGTTGGCTCCTCTGTATAAACGTTTGTCCAGGGCAATTCAGAGATGGTGCGTGGATGCCTGCACATTAAACAACTGGGAGATCCCTTTTCCCCAGCTTACCATTCATAAGTAAAGAGTTGGTCACAAATAAAGAGTTGGTCATAAATAAAGAGTTGGTCGCAAAGAAAGGATAGGTTTAAATGGCTATTGAATCGATAATAAGGGAAATATTACCCAATTCAAAGCAGTTTAAACAATTTTGGAAAGAAAAAGGCCCGTTTAAATATGCCTTGACCAGCAATGACTTTCCTCCTGTACTGCTGGAACCAGAAGAGTGGATTTTTTCAGATGATATCAAGATACTTCTAAAAGAATTAATGCAGTTTGATCAACTCAAAATGAAGGTTGTCAGAGCCCCTTTTAATCCTGCCAATAAAAGTATATTACGTCCTGAGAATTTAAGTTCATGGAAGATTAATAATTTCCCTGAACAATGGGATGCTTTTATTTGTGATATCTTTGTTCCCCAAGGATATTTGACCCTGGAGGTGGTTGAAAGAATCAAGATACCTGAAGAAAAGATAGAACCCAAACTGGTTGAAACAACTTTTTTTCAATGCCTGGAAAACTGTATTGATCAGCTTGGATATCTGCTTTTAAAACCCCAGGGCTCATCAAAAAATGCGGCCATTACAACATATCTTTCTGAATGGGAAGAAGATGAACGCGATGCAGGCCTGTTGTAAACCTCAAATTTTGCCTTCCAGGATGAGATTTGCCATCATTTCTTTATAGTTGATCCCGGCTTTCTGGAACCCCTTTGTTCCATATTTCATATTGCCTTCCAGAACATAGAATTGGTTCTGGTGCTCAATAATATCAATTCCAACATCATCCCAGCCGCATTTTAAAGCTGCCATTTGTGCAAGATCAAGGGCTTTTTGAGGCAAAGGATTGAAGCTGATGGTGCCTCCCTGGGAAATATTTGTTTTAAAATTGTCTTTGGCAGCAATCCGCCAATAGGCAAGTCTGATTTTTTTGCCGATAATAATAACCCGCATATCCCGGTCAATGGGAAAATATTCCTGGATATAGGCAGGGCCTTTGTTTGTTAAATACAGGAAAAGATCTTCAGTGTTTTGAATCAGATACACATCATTGCCTTTGGCCGATCCTTTGGCTTTTTTTGCAATAAAAGGGAAGGCAAAAAAGGAAAGGATGGTTTTCTTTTGTTTTTTCCCATAAAAAATTTTTGTTTCAGGGTGGGGAATACCAAGCATATTAAAGGCTGCCGTCTGTTTTATTTTGTCCAGGGCGAATTTATAAGTATGAAAACTGGGAAAGGTTTCTTTCCCCATGGCATTAAACAGGTCTGCATAAAATGCAGTAGGGTAATAGATTTTTTTTGCGCCCAGGATAAGATTTTTTTCCTGGTTAGAATAATCCTGAAAATTGGGTTTAAACCCCAGGGTTTGAATTGACGGGTATTGTTTTAACCTGGCTCCCAGGGCAACAGGTCTGATGTTCAAGTTCAGGTCCTTTTTTTTCCCCAGGCTGGGAAGGCAATCATATATATTTAGCTCTTTTATAGACTTTCCCCGTATCCATTTGGATTATTTTTCTGCCAGTTCCATGTATCCTTGCACATGTCTGCCAGGGTTTTGTTTGCTTTCCATCCAAGCTCCTCTTTTGCTTTGGTCGGATCTGCCCAGCAGGCAGCAATATCGCCTGGTCTTCTGTCTACAATTTTATAAGGGATTTTTTTATTGCTTGCCGCTTCAAATCCTTTAATGATTTCAAGTACTGAATAGCCAATACCTGTTCCCAGATTATAAATGACCAGGCCGGGATTGGTGAAGAGTTTTGGCAGGGTTTTAATGTGGCCCAATGCCAGATCAACCACATGAATGAAGTCTCTGACTCCGGTTCCGTCCGGGGTATCATAATCATTCCCAAACACACTGACCTGGGGTAACAATCCTATGGCTACCTGTGAAATATAAGGCATAAGATTGTTTGGGATACCACAAGGATCTTCTCCGATTTCACCGCTTTTGTGGGCACCCATTGGATTGAAATATCTTAACAAAGCTATATTCCAGTTCTTGTCAGAATGGTAAAGATCCTGCAGAATTTCTTCTATCATCAGCTTTGTCCGGCCATAGGGATTGGTTGCTGAAAGGGGAAATTCTTCTTTTATGGGAAGAGAGGCAGGATCTCCGTAAACCGTTGCAGAAGAAGAAAAGACAATATTTTTTACATTAAAGTCATTCATGACGGCAAGAAGATTCAAGGTTCCCGTAATATTGTTATGAAAGTATTTTAGCGGTATCGACACGGACTCTCCCACAGCTTTCAAGCCTGCAAAATGGATTACCCCATCTATTTTATGTTCAGAAAATACGGCCAAGATCTGTTTTTTATTCAAAAGATCTGCTTTGTAAAACTCAAGGGACTTTCCTGTAATGTTTTTTACCCGGAATAAAGATTCTTCAGAACTATTGGAAAGATTATCCAGGACAACCACATCATAATTTTCATTTAAAAGCTCAACACAGGTATGGCTTCCAATATATCCGGCACCACCCGTAACTAGAATTTTCATAGATAGTCCTCATATTTTTTTGATCATTATAGGTTTTTTTATGGCGGCTTTTAAAAAAAAAGTGTATTTTTCATCTGGTATATAGGGGACAGACATTTTCATGCCAGGTATTTTACAATGAGCTGATGAATTAAAGCAACATATAATGGGCAATTTTTAAAGAATAAAAGAAAAATAAAACCCGTAGAATTCGAGTAAAATATATACCAAAACATTGACATGCTGGAAGGGTATGATTAGAATTAGATTATTCAGGCTTAGAATAACCCTGAAGAATAAATAAATAAATAAGGAGAGTTTTACAATGATTGATTTGACAGATCCTGCAAAAGTGCAGATAAACGAATATTTCCAGGGTAAAGAACCCACCCCCATCCGGATTTTTCTCAATTCAGGCGGCTGAGGCGGGCCTTCTCTTGCCATGGCTCTGGATGAGCCAAAAGACAATGATGATACCTTTGATGTTAAAGGGTTAAAATTTGTTGTTGACAAAGATTTTATGCAAAAAGCTGAAAATATTAAAATCGATTTTACCGGTATGGGATTTCATCTTGATTCCAATATAGACATGGGAGAATCCTCTGGATGCGGAAGTTGTGGCTCCGGCGGCACCTGTGGGGATTAACAGGTTTGTTTTTTTTTAAAAGAAAAGGCGATCATTCATTTTGACCGCCTTTTCTTTTTAATCCAGATATAGTTTTTGCCATTGCAAGCCAGTCTAAGTTAATCTTTTGATTTTATTACAATCAGTGTGCCTTTTTTAATGGAAACAGATGCGAAAGTCTCCTTAAAAGCATTGCTGATACCAAGACAAGATCCCATTTCCAAGGTTGCATTAACCAGAGGATATTCAAGCCCTTTAAGGGTTATTCCGCTAACTTTTTCTGTAATTGGGATTATGGATAAAAAGTCTTTGGGCCCACCTTTAAGCTCTATAAAATCCGTTACGACATGAATTTCATTATTCTTATTTATGATTCTGGCAGGGATATTCTGCCCGGTGAGTTTTTTTAACAGAAAAATATTGGCCAGGGTATGATCCAGCCTGGTGCCGGTGACGCCTAAAAGGGTGATATCTGTTGCATTGTTTTCCAAAGCCCAGGATAGGCAAAGTTCCGTATCAGTATGGTCTTTTCGTGAAGAAAAGGTGATTGTTTTTATTTGTTTTTCCTTGAAAAATCGGTGGTCATCCAGATGGATTGAATCAAAGTCACCAATCATTACATGGGGTAAAATATTTAAAGCTCTTAAATGCCTGGCGCCGCCATCGGCACTTATAATTAGTTGGGCACCCCTGATCCTGTCTATAGTTTCATTAGTGTAGTCAAGGTCACCATTGGCTATTATCACACATTTCATAGGCAATTTAGTATCATGAAACCCAGGGAATGAAAACCTAATCTTTTTAACATATCTTGACTATTTGCCCGCTAACTTATATTTTTCCTGGAAATGAAAAGTTTTAATATGATAAACAGGTATATTTTCAGGGAATTTCTGTCCCCCTTTGCCATCAGCCTTTTTTTTCTGACATTTGTTTTTTTGATGACACGTATACCGGAAATCACAAATATGGTTGTGAACTATAATGCTGATATTTCATCTATTGCACTTATGGTTGTTTATACGCTTCCAAGATTTTTGGAATTCACTATTCCCATGTCTGTAATGATATCCGTCCTTTTGACGTTTATGCGCATGTCAGGTGAAAATGAGATTCTTGCTTTAAAAAACGCTGGTGTTTCACTGTATAAACTCTTGCCGCCGGTATTGGCCTTCTGTTTTTTAGGAATTTTTTTGACCATGTGGGTGACTGTCTTTGGCGTTTCCTGGGGAAAATTATCTCTGAAGCAAAAGACTATTGAGCTTGCAAGATCAAGTATTGATGTAGCCCTGCAGGAAAGGCAATTTAATTCTAAATTGGAAGATGTCATGATTTATGTCTCCAATGTGGACATGAAAACAAAGACATTAAATGATATTTTTATTGAAGACAGAAGAACAAAAGGTGTCGTCAATATTTCTATTGCACCTTCAGGAAGATTGATAAGGCTTAAAGATGAGCAGGTGTATACCATAAGACTTTATAATGGGGCGATCAATCAGGTGGATGTTGATGAAGGATCTGTAAGTAGCATTCAATTTGAAAGTTATGATATCAATATTGATTTGAACATCATGAATAAAGGTGAAGGAAAAATATCAAAAGATCTGGATGAGGTAAGCCTGGTTTATTTGATAGGGTTAATAAGGTCGGGGATTAAAGATAAAGCCCGGTTGATAAATGCCTTGATGGAATTGCATGAAAAGTTTTCTATACCTTTTGCCTGCCTTTCCTTAGGTATCCTTGCTTTTCCCTTGGGGGTTCAGGCAGCATCTTTGAGACGGTCTTCAGGATTTGGTTTTGGAATTTCCTTTTTTCTGCTCTATTATTTTCTTCTGGCTACGGGATGGTCGGCAGGAGAAACAGGAAACTATCCTCCTGTTATCGCCATGTGGCTGCCAAATGTAATCATGGGGGGAGTTGGGGTTTTTTTTCTTGTCAGGAATGCAAAGGAAAAACCGGTCATGCTTCCTGTGTTTTTCAATAAGGCTGCACAAGACATAAAAAATTGGTTTAGAAGAAAAATATAAAACATGACATGTCTGCATAAATATTGGATAAAGGAATTTTTTAAATTTTTTTCCGTCATTCAGTTGCTGATTATAGTTCTGTTTGTATTTATTGATTATCTTTCCAGGATGGAAAGATTTTTAAATTCTGATATTTCCCTTATTGGTGCCCTGGGATATGTTGTTCTAAAAGTCCCTTTCATGTTTGTACAATTGACACCGGCAAGTATTTTACTTGCAACAATTATAGTTTTTGGATTGATGAACAGGAACAATGAACTTCTGGCCATCAAGTCCAGTGGTATCAGTGTATATTTTCTTGTTCAGCCGGCTCTCTTTGTGGGGGTGATTCTTGCCATACTCATGTTTTTTTTAGGAGAGACTATTATCCCGGTTACCATGGCAAGGTCTAATTATATAAAATACAGTGTTATAAAAAAAAGTCATAATATTTATTCTGCAAGAAAAGATATATGGATAAAGTCTGAAAACAAATTGATTCACATTAATTTTTATGACCCTGTAAACCATTCCGCTGCCGGTGTAACCATCACATCTTTAGGAAAAAATTTTAGTCTTGTGTCAAGAATTGATGCTGAAAAAGGTTATTTCAAACAGGGAACCTGGATGTTTGAAAATATTATAGAACAGACCCATATTGAAAATTCCATGGATTATGATGTAAAATTATATGATAAAAAAAGTATCCCCTTATCGTTTAAACCTGAAGATCTTGTAGAGGTTTTAAAAAAATCTGAAGAGATGAGTTTTTTTGAATTGAAAAAATTTGTCAAAAAGGTTGAAGAAGAAGGTTATGATGCAACAACCTATAAGGTTGATTTGAATGGAAAGATTGCATTCCCCTTTATTTGTATTATTATGGTTCTGACAGGCGCAGCCACAGGTATGAGATCCTTTGTAAAAGGAAATATCCCGGCGGCGATAGCCATTGGTGTTGTGATCGCATTTATGTATTGGACCATGTATGGATTCTGCTTGTCACTGGGATATGGGACCATTCTGCCGCCCGTCATCAGTGCCTGGACAGCAAATCTGTTTTTTTTGTGTTTTGGAATCCTTTATTTAATCAATGCGGAATAATGGCAAAGAAAAGCAAACCAAATGATTTTTTTGTATAAAACGATAATTAATATTTTATTTATCATTGTCCTTCCGTTTCTGCCATTTATCTATCTTTTTTCAAAAAAAAGAAGAGCAAGCTTAAGCTTGCGACTCGGGTACAGGACCGGCCTAAGACAAAGACAGGACGGGAAAAAAAGAATCTGGGTACATGCCCTTTCCCTGGGAGAAGTCATATCAGTCCTGCCATTTATTAAAGCATTAAAAGCGAAAAACAAAGAATTGGATATTGTTTTTACAGCTTCGACAAAGACGGGGTTTGATATGGCAGAGCAATTGCTTCTAGAAGAAAACACCAGGCTGATCGATCAATTGGGATATTTCCCGTTTGATCTGGGTTATTGCGTTAAAAAAGTAATTCGGCAAATAGAACCGGATGCAGTGGTTATTGTTGAAACAGATTTGTGGCCCAATTTTTTATATGAAATGAAGAAAAACAAAATCCCGGTGATCTTAATTAATGCCAGGCTTTCGAAAAGGTCTTTAAACGGATATCTGTTTTTTAGAAAATTTTCATTAACGTTTTTTTCTTATTTATCACATATTATGGCACAAACCCCTTTGGATAAACAACGATTTCACAGCTTAGGTATAAATAGGACCAAAATATCTGTTGTTGGAAATATCAAGTTTGACAAAGAGCTGGCTAATATAGATGAACCAAAGATGGCAAAATTGAAAGCCAGGTTCGGTATCCAGGACCGAGACCGGGTCTGGATTGCCGGCAGCACACATGAGGGCGAGGAACCAATTATCCTGGATACCTTTGCAACCTTGAAAAAAAAGATACCAAACTTAAAGTTGATCCTGGCACCACGGGACCCTAAAAGAAGTGAAAAACTGATCAGACAGATCCCATCCCATCCCTATCACCCAGTTCTGTTTTCACAGTTAAAGCCGGGCATAAAAAATCATGACCTTATCTTTATTGATAGGATAGGGCTGCTTGCCACCTCCTATGCGATCTGTGATATTGCATTCATTGGTGGCTCTATGGTGCCCCAAGGCGGGCATAACCCCCTTGAGCCTGCCATGTTCGGCAAACCAGTCCTGTTTGGTCCCCATATGACGGATTTTTTACAGATCTCAAACCTGTTGGTGAAAGAGAATGGGGCCTGCCGGGTTGAAACTGCATCGGAAATGGCGGTCAAACTGGAAAGGATATTGAAAAGCCCTGCCCTGGCAGCACAGATGGGGGAAGCCTGTTACAGGTTTTTTGCCGGCAATGCAGGGGCTGTGGACAGGATCATCAACAAGATGGAGGATCTTAACCTTGTCTGAACCATGGTTTTCCAGGCTGGAAAAAAAAATTACCCGAATTTCGGATCAGGACTATTATCCTGCTTTTTTTTCTTTTGAACAATTGCTGGTGATGGCATCCTGCCTTTACCAGGCCGGTTCAGGTCTTCGACTCAAGCTGTACCGGTCTGGTTTGTTAAAATCCAAACGCCTGCCCTGTTTTGTTATCTCCATTGGCAATATCATGGCCGGCGGTGTAGGTAAGACCCCCATGACCATCTACCTGGCTGAACTTTTAACAAAGATGGGCAAACGGCCTGTTGTCATCAGTCGGGGTTATAAAGGAAACCTTAAGACCGGTGCAGGGATTGTCAGCAACGGTGAAACCATTTTTTTGGATACTGATGTAGCAGGAGATGAACCCTATATGATGGCCAGGAGAAAAACGTTTCCTGTTGTAGTGGGAAAGGACCGGTATACAGCCGGGATGCTTGCCATTGAGCAATTAAACCCGGATGTTATTGTACTGGATGATGCCTTTCAGCATGTGAAGCTGGAAAGAGATCTGGATATCCTTTTATTTGACCATGACCGTCCCCTGGGAAACAATCGGATGTTGCCGGCTGGCAGACTGCGGGAAACACCGGCCATGTCAAAAAATCGTGTCCATGCCATTGCTTTTACCCGTTGCCCCGAAAAAAATAATTCAGGAAAAGATAATTCTGAAAACCAGGTGAAGGATATAATCAGTCAATTTGATGAGACCCCGTTTTTTAAAACCTGTCACACTCCTTTTCTTTTGCAAATGCTGCCCCGGGAAAAAACATCTGACCCTGTCCTGTGTTGTCCAGATATTCTTAAAGATCGCAAAGGACTCTTGTTTTCAGGGATTGCCAATAATAAATCCTTCAAGTATGCTGCAGAGGAGCTTGGGGTAAATGTAGTGGATCATATTGAATTTAAAGACCATTACAGGTATAAGAAGGCTGATATTTTAATGATACAAAAAAGAGCCTGGGAAATCGGAACTGATTTGATCATCACCACGGAAAAGGACTGGGTAAAACTGGGCCGGGATGTTAAATGGAGTGTGGATCTGGCTGTGATCGGTATCAGGATAACCTTTGAAAATGCACAAGAGTTTAAAAATTTTATCGGATCAAGGTTAAGTGGTCTCTAATTCAACCAAAACTGACGGTGAAATTAAGCAAAAAACTGTCTTGACATTGGGGTCCACTATAAAGAGATTTCAAAATTTATGAGAGAGGATATCTAAATATAAAAATGATTTCATTTATTATCCCGGTATATAATGAAGAGGGGTCTTTGAAAGAGCTCCATGACAACATCTTTAAAGTTATGAAAGAGGTGGGAAAGCCCTGTGAAATTTTATTTATTAATGATGGAAGTACAGACCAAAGCCCTGAAGTAATAAGAGAGATTATCGCAACTGATGATAGAGTGAAAACCGTAAATTTAAGAAAAAATTTTGGTAAATCAGTAGCTCTTAATATTGGATTTAAAAGAGCTAATGGTGATCTTATTTTTACAATGGATTCAGATCTGCAGGATGATCCAATAGAGATTCCAAATTTTTTAAAAGCAATAGAAGAGGGCGCAGATCTAGTAACTGGGTGGAAGGTCAATAGACAGGATCCAAAAGAGAAAACAATACCATCCAAGGTTTTTAATACCATTGTTTCTATAATGAGTGGTCTGAAACTTAAAGATTATAATTGCGGTTTTAAGTGTTATAAAAAAAGGGTAACCCAGGAAGTAAGACTTTATGGTGAGTTACATCGGTTTGTGCCATTTCTAGCACACAAAAAGGGTTTTAAGATAAAAGAGATCCCTGTAAAACATCGCGAACGTAAGTTTGGAGTTTCAAAATTTGGTCCTGAAAGATATGCAAGAGGTTTTTTTGATCTTTTAACTGTCATATTTATAACAAACTACCTGAAAAGACCCATGCACTTGTTTGGCTGGGTTGGTTCATTCTTCTTTTTTACAGGTCTTTTAATATTTTCATACCTGTTTTTCGGGCGTTGGATATTTGGAGAATCCGTTGGTACAAGCCCGCTCTTTTCTATCTCTATACTTATGTTAGGTAATGGTATCCAGATATTTATTATAGGTTTGGTAGCAGAGCTTATTGTCCATAATAAAGAGAGGGAGGATCTGGATAGTTATTCTGTCCTGGATGACCTTGAATGAGAATTCTAAAGTTTTTTGGTTCCTCAGTAATTGCCACAGGAGCAGATCTGTCGCTTTACAGTGGTCTGATCTGTTTTTTGACACCCACCATTGCAAATATAATAAGTGCTGGCGTGGGGCTGTTGATAAACTTCACACTTCAGCACAAGTTTGTATTTAATCCAAGTAATCCCATATTTAAGTCATTTATTTTATCCCTGATTTTTTCTCTGTGTGGACTTGTTTTTGGAACAAGTCTAATCTACCTGTTTACCAACTATACCATTTTAAAAGAGATCCCTATAATTGCCAAAATTATTACCATCGGCATTATATTTTTTTATAATTACTTCACCCGAAAATTTGCCTTTGGACATAAAGAGGATAAGGTGGATCGACCATGTTAAACAGGGTTTCAGACTTTGTCTTAAACAGGTTTCCCCTGTTTATTTTTTGTTATTTTGTATTGCAAATTTTAATAAGGGTAATTACAACCAATGGAGTTGAGATTGATGAAAGCGAGCAAATGATGCTATCTCAATACTTTTCACTTGGGTATAATGCTCAACCGCCTTTATACACCTGGGTTCAACGAATATTTTTTAATATCTTTGGTGAAAATATATTTGCAATAAGTTCTCTAAAAAATTTCCTGCTTTTTTCTACCTATATATTTACATATAAAACAGGACTTCTGATTACTAAAAATAAAAAAGTATCTGCGTTAAGTGCGTTTTCCCTGTTTTTTTTACCACAAATAGTATGGGAAGCACAGATTGATCAGATCCATACTGTATTACTGACTACATCAACTGCAGCTCTTTTCTACTTTTATTTCTATACCCTGAAAAAACAGAATTTAACCGGGTTTATCCTAATTGGTTTAGCTTCAGCATGCGGTGTTTTAGCAAAATATAATTTTGTTTTAGTAGCTTTAGCTTTGATGGTGGCGACTCTGTTTGTGGCAGATTATAGAAAAAAGATATTTACTAAAAAATTAATTGTATCAGTAAGTGTAACAACTTTGCTGGTTTTACCACACCTTTTATGGTTTCTATCAAACAAAGATCTTGCCACATTAGAAACTATGCAACGAATGAGTTTAGATCAAAATGGAAGTTATTTTACAGATATACTTCATGGAATAGTTGAGCTTATAATCTCCTATTTGGCATTTGTTATACCATTCCTGATCTTTTATATTGCATTGTTCAGGAACTCATTTATTCAAAAATTCAACAGGCCTTCCAAAGTTTTAGCCAACTATATACTGATAAGCTTTATATCTATTTTTGTCATAATTCTAATTATGCAGGTAACAAACATAAAAGAGCGCTGGCTTCAACCCTATTTGTATATAGCACCTTTGTTAGCCTTTATGCTCACAGATATAAAATCAATCTCCCAGAAAAAGATAAATGTTTTTATATCAACAGGTTTATTTTTCTGTTCTATAGTTATACTAATGATTCCATTAAGAGTTATGTTTGTGGATATGGGCAAAAAACCTCATAGAGCAAACTACCCATTTGAACAATTGTCAGAAGAGATTAAAAGTATTGGATTTGATAAAGGGTTGATTTTAACAGAAGATAAATTTATAGGTGGAAATCTAAAACTATTTTTAAATGATTCAACCATAATAAGCCCATCCATACCTCTACAAAAATTTAAACCAGAAGAAAAAGTGCTAATTGTATGGCAAACAAGAAATCCTATAAATTTTCTAAAGGGTCTTAATTTAAAAGAATCTTCAGGGGTTGTGCAAAAGGATATCCCATTCAGGTATTCTAAAAAGTTTACATATGATATCTCTTTTCAGGTTTATACATATGATGGTTTATAAAATGCAACAAAGGTATCCATGACTATAAAATTGCCACTACCCCTCTCTGTTTTTATAATCGCAAAAGATGAAGAAGCTCGTATCTTATCGGCTATTAACTCTGTGATTCAATTTGTTGATGAGGTGATTGTTGTTGAATTTGGAAGCAGTGACAGAACTGTTGAAATTGCAAAAGCAGCAGGAGCCCGCGTTGTCCACAACGAGTGGGCAGGATATGGTCAGCAGAAAATTTTTGGTGAATCTTTGTGCAGAAACAAATGGATTTTAAATATCGATGCTGATGAAGAAGTTACCAAAGAGCTTGCAATAGAAATTCAAATGATGTTTGAGACAGGTCATGTTGAAACAAAGTGTGGTTATAGGATTAAGATTGCCAATACCTTCTGGTTTGAAGAAAAACCCAAAAAACTTGCATATTGTTCAAACCAAACAAGGCTTTATAACAAAGAAACAGCAGGGTTCAGAAACAGCAGTGTCCATGATTGTGTGATAATAGATGGCGTAAAAGATAAAACCATTGCGGAAAGAAAATTTGTCGGACAACTCAAACACAAGATTTCCCACAGGTCTTTTTTGTCAATTTTTCAATGGACTGAAAAAATTAATACGTATTCTTCAATGCAGGCTGAGGATGCAGTCAAAAACGGTAAAAAAACGCCTGTAATTAAAGTCGCATTTGGAATGGTTTTTTCATTTTTTCAAGCATATTTTTTCCAGAGATTTTTTATTTATGGTTTGTATGGGATAGTTTTCAGCAGCATATATGCATATGCACGAATGATGAAATACAGTAAAATACTTGAATTGAATGATAGAAAAAAGAGTGATTTATTGTATTGAAAAGGTAGCACTTATGGCAGGTGTTATCTGTAATTTTTTTTTGGATGATACTAATTGAAGACTTATAAAATAACCGCAATTTTAGATGGCAGACCAGGGCACGAAAAACAGACACAAGGAATAATAAACGCTCTTGAGAAGTATGTTCCTGTTGAAATCACATATTTAAAAATAAAGATCTCTCTTTTTTCAGATATTATTAATTGGTTAAAGACATTTGCCGGGTTTTATTGGAAGACCGGCAAAACCGATGATGTCGATTTTGTTATTGGTACAGGTACCCATACCCATCCCCATGTTATAAAAATCGGCAATGATAGTGGAGCTAAAAAAATTATTTGTATGTCCCCGGCTTTTTTTTTGATAAAGATGTTTGATCTTTGTTTTGTCCCAAATCATGATAGATTTAAACTTAGTAAAAATATTTTTTTAACTATAGGACCTCCCAATATTTCAGAAAATAAAAATATTCATAAAAATGACAAAGGACTGGTTCTTATCGGGGGGCGTGATGATAAAAGTCATGTGTGGGATTCGGATAAAATACTTGGATATATTGAGAAAATTGTATCATCAGAGTCTGAAAACATAAACTGGACTATTTCGTCATCACCCAGAACGCCGGTAGAGATGGAAAATAAAATAAGCCGGTTCACTGCAGGCATGGAGAAAGTTTCTTTTTTTCGTTTTTCCGATACAAAAAAAGGATGGGTGGAAAAGCAATATGATGCATCCTCTATAGTATGGGTTACGGCAGACAGTATGTCCATGATTTATGAAGCATTAACAGCCGGTTGCACTACATATATTATCCCCATGGAGTGGAAACAAAAGGGGAATAAGTTTTCTTTTAGCGAACAAGACCTCTATAAGAATAAACTTGCAATTTCCTATAATAAGTGGATCCAAAACAGAGGATATAGCAAATGCGGCAAAAGCATAAACGAGTCAGATAAATGTGCAAGGGAGATTTTGAGACGATGGTGTCCCGAAAGCTTACAATAGTTCAGCTTTTGCCTGAAATGGACAATGGCGGGGTGGAGATGGTAACCCTTGATTTCGGATCTTTCCTGGCAGCAAAAGGACACAGGTCCATTGTTATTTCAAAGGGGGGACGTCTTGTTCCAGAGCTTATCAAAAATGGAAGTGAGCATATCCCCTGTGACTATATCGGGGAAAAAAGTCCAAGATGCTTAAAATATATCCCATGGCTTAGAAAATTTATGCTGAAAGAAAAAGTTGATGTTCTTCATTTAAGATCTCGCCTTCCTGCATGGATCGGATATCTTGCATGGAAAAGTATTCCCGTGAATAAAAGGCCGCTGTTGATTGCAACTTTCCACGGCTTTTATTCAATTAATGCATATAGTGCCATTATGTCAAAAGCCCAGAAGGTAATAGCCATTTCCAATGTCATTGCAGATCATATTAAAAAAGAATATCACACTCCGGAAAACCGCATTAAAATCATATATGAAGGAATAGATGAAAATCAATTTGATTCTGATGCAATTGACAACAAAAGGCTTGATGCCATTCAAAATAAATGGGGTCTTGATAAGTCAGGTCCGTTGGTGATTCTTTTGCCGGCACGTATCACAAGGCTTAAAGGCCATGATATTTTTATAGAGAGTCTCAGTTTGATAAGATCATTAAAATGGATTGCAGTTTGTGCCGGCAGCAGTGATTTGAAATCTTCATATTTAGAAGATCTTAAGGCAATGGTTTTAAAAAAAGGACTTAAAAATCGTATATTATTCCCAGGCAATTGTGAAGATATGCCAGCTGCAATAAAATTGTCCGATATTGTTGTATCATCTTCTTGTCAACCGGAATCTTTTGGGCGGATTTCAGTTGAAGCCCAATCAATGAACAAACCTGTTATTGCCACAGCCCACGGTGGTTCTATTGAAACAATAAGCCATAACAAGACCGGGATTCTTGTTAAGCCTGGGAGTGCGGAAGATATGTCATATGCAATCAAGAAAGTTATTGAGAACAAAGAATTATACACGGCTTTAAGTTCACAAGGCAGATCTCGGGTAATGGCGATGTTCACAAAAAAAGTAATGTGCGAGAAGACTCTGGCGTTATATCTGGAGAATCTCAAACAGGTAGCTTGACGGGTCAGCTTGTTTCTCAGCTTATATTTCTTGCAAAAACCCGAAGGTTTGGTTTGAACATTGGATGGAAAAATAATATTTTAAGTTGGTATTCATCAAAAAGATTTTTTATCAATTTTTTGTTAAAAAAACCGATATGTTCCGGAGGCTGAACTTCCTTCCACTCAATGAAATTTTTAGGGACTCTAAAATGCCCGGCATCTGGTGTGGTTAAGTATAACATGCCGTCTTTTTTTAGCAATTTTTTGATGGATTCCATAAAACTGTGGATATCTGTTAAATGCTCTATTACCTCACAGCATAAAATCAAGTCAAACCTATAACCTTGTTCGGCAAGTTCTGTGGAAGTCATATTGTAATACTTATTATCAGGAAATAACCTTCTGGCATGTTTTATTGCATCCGGGCTTAAATCAATCCCTGTTGCATTCAGTCCATAGCTTTTTGCTGCTTCAACACCAAAACCGATATTGCATCCAATATCAAGAAAGTCTTTACCTTTCATGAATTTTGTTAAAAGCCAAAGCTTTCTTTTAAAACGTTTTATTTTCCAATTAACATTTTTTAGATTTCTCTCATTCCCATCATAAATATCATACACCTTTTTCATCTGTTCTTCAGTAGGGTATGGGGTCATATAATAAAAACCACACGATTTGCATTTGACAATTGTACAATCTTTTTTTGTTCCGATCACATCATATTGTTTTTTTTTACAATAATAGCAATACATGGAAATTAAATTATCCTTTGTAAATTGTTAATGGGGAGTTAGATTTTTCGTAGAAACGCAGACAATGATAAACGATGCCAATGCAAGATACCATCCGGTATAGATACTGAATCCGGCGAAGGATATAACAAAATACAATATAGGCCAACTTATAAAACCAATATGGTGCGAAGTGATATTCTTAAATGTTGATTGTAATACAACAATGGACAGCCATAATGAACATATAAACCCGGTTATACCCGTGCATGATAAGATTTGAAGCATGTTATTATGGGCATGATAAATATTTTCTTTAAGATGCCATTGTATGCCGCTAGGGTCAATGTATGGTTTTATATCTGATTTTTGTATGAGTTCTGTAATGGCACTCATATATGATGATATGCCTGCACCAAACAAAGGATTGTCATAAAACAATAAAAATGAAGTTTTCCATATAAAAATTCTTTCATAGACAGAAGCGAGGTTTCTGAAATTATTTGTCGTATAAAGGTAATAAGAAATGCCTGTAAGAGAAGCTATGCCACAGAGAATCAACAAATAGTTTTTTTTTTTCAACATGAAATAAAATAGCACAAACAAAATACTGCTCAACAGGGCCAAGTGGAGTGTCCGAATATGAAATAGTGTCAAGAAACACAAACCTGTAATAGCTGCAATGGAAATTAAAGCCCTTACTTTGTTTTTTTGCGTCGTATCAAAAAGAGCCCATGTAAGAAAAAAAAGTGTATAGAAAGCTATCATGGTTGGATAACGAACCCCTTCTTTTTCTTTCTCAAGATACCTTGTAAGCGGTTTCCCCATGAAATCAAACCCAAATATATGGACAAATGCAATATTCAGCAGTGCATAAACAAACCCTGCAACAATTCCGTAAAAAAGATATCTAAAGACAGGAAATCTTTGAGATGTTTCTACCATTGCTGCTATGAAAAGCAGGTGTCTTATGATCACAACGTCATGGAGATAACCTTTGTCACCACCTCCATTTAAAAGAACACTGATTAGAATTGAAATGTATACTGCTATCAGTGGTTTAATGAAGGGCTGCTCAAGTAGAGTTTTCAGAGAATTGTTTTTGAATTTGATTTGTGCTGCAATCCATATGATTGAGGTTAATGCTATTATTGCTTCAAAAGCACTTGGCCCCAACATAATTCCAAAGGGGAGAAGAGCCCCCATGATTGCAACATATTTGTCAAATTTTTCCTGTGTTATTTTATGCCCAGCCATACCCATTTTTTACGATTCCTTTCTTGATATGATACTATAGGGCCTTGTTTTCCATCTGTTGTGAACCCAGAAATATTGATCAGGATATTTTCGTACCATTGATTCAATTGCAGATGTATAGTTCTGCGTGTTATTCTCAATATCCTTGATCATGTCTCCTGTGGATTGTAAAGGGATATCAGGTAAAAATTCCACCACATAGGTGTTGTCTGTTTTAGCAATATACATAGGCACAACCAGTGCTTTTGTCCTCATGGCAAGAATTGCCATCCCTTTGTTAGTACAGGCAGGTCTGCCAAAAAAATCAACAAAAACTCCATTGTACCAATCAGCGTTTTGGTCAAGCAAAGTCCCCACAACATCTTTGTTCCTTAAAATAGCATCAATTTTTTTAGCAGCTCCTCTTAAGGGAATCATGGTGACTCCAAACCTTTGTCTTTCTTCAAGCATCAGCCTTTCCAAGGGTTGAAAATCAAATTTTCTATACGCACCATACATTTTATAATCAGGATCATTACCAAACGCACCCACTAAAAGTTCAAAATTTCCCATGTGGCCTGTCAACAGAAGAACACCCCTGCCTTTTTGAAGGGCATTTTTTAAATTTTCATATCCTTTAATTGTATAATGTTTTAACAATTCTTCCTGATCCATTCTAAAAGCCCATGCAATATCAAAAATCATATGGACCGTATTTTGGAACACTTGTTTGCCGAGATTGAAAACTTGCTCAGGAGAAAATTCTGATTTATATGCGTTGGAAATATTTTTCAGGGCAATATCTTTATGACGTTTGTCCGTTTTAAACCATACAAGCCCGATAATATTGGAACAAAATTTTGCAACCGACTGCGGAAGGCACCCCAATAAAATAATAAAAAGTTTAAGTAATTTATAAATTATTTCATTGCTCATTATTCATTCAGCCTTGATTTCCATACATTTTTTTTCTAGACCCCCCATTGGGTATGACAGGTGGTATGAAGTCTTTTATAATGAGATTGCATTCTTAAATTAAGGAAATAAAAGTTTTTCTTCAACCCTTTTTATATCGCAAGGCAGATCAATTTCCAGAGAATCGTATTGGGTGATAACCACCTTGATTCTATAGCCGAATTCCAGCACTCTTAATTGTTCAAGTTTTTCAATATGCTCACAGGTTCCTGTGGGAAGTGCAACCAAAGTGTCCAGAAAACTTTTTTTGTAGGCGTAAAAGCCAAGGTGCTTGTAAAAATCCGCCTTTGTCTCCGGGTCCCTTGGATAGGGGATCTGGGCCCTTGAAAAATACAGGGCAAATCCATTGTTATCAAAAGTCACCTTTACATCTTTGGGATCAGTGATTTCTCTTTTATCTGTTATCTTGAATGCAAGGGTTGACATGACAAGGTCAGGATCATTAGAAAAGGGTGAAATCATTTCATCAATGGTCAAGGGATTAAACACGGGCTGGTCTCCCTGGATATTGACAACAATGTCATCTGGCCCAAGGTTTAAAATATCAGCAGTCTGAGCCACCCTGTCAGTTCCGGAACGGCATTCCTCGGATGTCATCACGGCAATACCGCCAAAACCTTCAACTGCCTTGAATATCCGCTCATCATCCGTTGCCACGATTGTTTTTGAAACAGCAGGTGATTTTTGAGTCTGTTCATACACCCTTTGTATCATAGGCTTTCCTGCAACAAGGGCCAAAGGTTTTCCTTTAAACCGGCTTGATCCGTACCTGGATGGTATTACCGCAATTGTCATGGGTTTCTCATTTACATTTTAAGAAACAAGGATCTGGCTTTTTCCCTTGTCATGATAGTTTTCCAGTCTTTTCCCAGGCAGTTTTCCCATAATGGATCAAGGCCAAGGGCTACGGTGATCATTTTTTCAATCTGATCTTCTTTAAGATTTTTAACAAGACCTCTTGGCAGTTCAATCCGGCATTTTTCCATCATGGTTCGAAATTCTTTTACCCCTTCAGGATAGAATTCATCCAGATAATCAAACACGATGCAGCATCCGATTCCATGATGGGTACCAAGTACATAGGAAAGCCCATAGGAAAGTGCATGGCAGGCGCCGACCTGGGAATAGGCAATGCTCATGCCTCCGAAAAAAGAGGCCATCATTAGCTTGTCGTCGCGATCAGGATGGTCATCTATAAAAACCTGCCGGCAAAGATCAAGAGCCTTTTCTCCATAGGCTTTGGAGAACTCATTCAGATAGGTGCCTTCAAGGGATTCAATACAATGGATATAGCAGTCCATGCCCGTATAAAAGTGCTGATCCTTTGGCACATTTTTGATCAGCTCAGGATCAAGAACCACCTGGTCAAACACTGTATAGTCAGAGTTAAGGCCGAGTTTTTTTTCAGGGCCTGTCAGAACAGCTGTTCTTGAAACTTCTGCACCCGTTCCCGAAAGGGTGGGAACGGCCATGTGGCAGACAGCAGGATTTTTAATCAGGTCCCATCCCTGATAAAGAGTGGAAGACCCGGAATTTGTCAGCATAAGGGATATGGATTTGGCAAGGTCCATGCTGCTGCCGCCTCCTATACCGATGACGGCACAGGGAAGACTTGACCTGTACGCTTTTACTTTAATGGTCAATTCATCAACATATTTTGTTTTGGGCTCATCATCCACGTTAACCCATAAGAGCATATCATTGTCATGCAGGGGTATCCTTTTTTCCAAAGGTTTTCCTTTGAAAACATCATCTGTGACAAACACAACCCATGCATCATCATCTTCACGTTGTTTTTCTATAATTTCATCCAGCTGTGAAAAACAGCCTCTTCCAAATATGACGTTTGGAACCAGCTTAAAGTTTCTAAACATGTTTATCCTTTAAATGATTTTATTATGGCCTGAATTCTGTTTTCAATATCTTGTTTTGACCATGACAGCATGATCTGCATGGAAATGGTTCGTTTCATGATATTATCAGATTCTTTAAGTACAATGTTTGTATAATCCCGTAGATTGTCTGCAAGCTCAACAGCAAGTTTAGCAGACCGTTTCATCTCTTTTAAGTGGTGCCATTTTTTATAATAATGCCAGTTATTGTCATACCAGTAAGGACACCCCACTTTGTTGTCAGCAAGGTTTTTAGCTATCTGGCGGGCCCGTTCTTGCGTGGGTAGAAAAAAACTTAAAAAGGTTGCTGAATCACCCTTTGCATCGGGGATATATCTGAAACTGACTCCAGGCAGGTCTGCCATGGCATCTTTAATGGCAAGCTTGTTTTTTCTCTGGGTGGAAAGGATCTGATCCAGTTTGTTCAACTGGGCAAGTCCTACTGCCGCGTTCAATTCACTGATCCTGTAATTGGTCCCAATAATGGGGTGGTCATCAGCCCCCCGGTCAGGGCCGCCTAAGTGGTCATGCCCATGGTCGGCAAACTGGTCCGCTTTTTCATATACGTCTTTGTCATCAGTAATAATACCGCCGCCTTCCCCGCAGGTAACAGTTTTTACCGCGTCAAAGGAAAAACATCCTGACGTCCCAAAGGTTCCAAGGGCTTTGCCTTGATAGCTAGCCCCTAAAGACTGGCATGCATCTTCAATAAGAATCAATCCTTTTTTATCACAAAATATTTTAATCTCATCAATCCTTGCCATGGCACCGCACATGTGTACCGGAACTACAGCACGGGTTTTTGAGGTGATCACATCTTCAAGCCTGTCAGGATTAAGACACAGAGTCTCATCAATTTCTGAGAAAACAGGAATGGCACCGACATTGATTATGGCTTCAAACGTAGCAACAAAGGTAAAGCCAGGCACAATGACTTCATCTCCGGCCCCTATACCGCAGGCGGTAAGGGCTGTGCAAAGGGCAGCCGTGCCGCTGGAACACAGGTGGCTGTATTTGGCACCTGTAATTTCACAAAGTTTTTTTTCAAACTCAAGGGCCTTGAAATGTCCGTTTCTGACCCCTTCAAATCCATACCTGAAAAGAACACCCGTTTCAAGAACATCGGCCACTTCTTTTTTTTCCTCATCACCAAATATTTCAAACCCAGGCATGGTTTCCTCCTCTTATAATACATTGATAGTTTAATCTTTTTAAGTCAGGCACTAAGTATCATAATAAACAACCAATTTTCAAGGTCTGCCCAAATAAATTGCAGGACAAAGGCAAGTAAAGGAATACAAACCTAAGAAAATTGTTTTATTAAGAAAGAAAATTAACCTCGACCAGGTTCTTTTGGAGGGCCGGGTTTCGCCTGACCATGTATCATGGTAATTGCTATTCAGCCAAAATGCCAATCCTGGCATTTTGGCTGAATACAAGAAATTCTTATTTATAAACAGCCATGCCCTGGCGGGCACAACAAATTATGAAAGAGTAATGAGATGTGAGACGTGAGGGAAGCTAAGCTGACAGTTTTTTCTCACTACTCAAAACTCATATCTCAATACTTTCATATAAACGTCTAATTGAAAAACAATGAACAAGCCAGGATTGCGAACAGGACGCCGGCCACATCTGCAGTTAAGGCTGTCACAAGGGCGTGTCGGATCCTTTTTATCTGAACTGCTCCAAAATATACGGCCATAACATAAAATGTGGTTTCTGTTGATCCTTGCAAGGTAGAAACCAGAAGCCCTGTATAACTGTCCGGCCCTATAGCTGGATCATTAATAATAGATGCCAGGATGGCATAGGCACCAGATCCGGAAAGCGGCCTCATTAATGCCATGGGTAATGCCTCTGCCGGAAGACCGAAACTTTCTGTAACACTTGAAAGAGCATTAACAATAATCTGCAACCCTCCACTGGCCTTCAGCATACCTACTGCTACAAGGATGGCAACCATGTAGGGTATAATTCGTAATGCCACCTGAAAACCTTCTTTAGCTCCTTCGACAAAGACTTCATAAATTTGAACCTTTTTAATTAAGCCAAATCCTAAAAACCCAACCACCAAACCGGGTAAAATCCAGGGTGATACTGAATGTCCAAAAAGTATTGCTACTGGAATCAGGGAAGCAAGAACCCCAAGAGCCAAGATAGAAACCCACAAGGGATATCCATCAGAAGCATCTTTTAGTGTGTCATCTGTTGACGTGTCGCAAGCCACTCTTCCATTCTTTTTTATTATAGCTACATGTTTTTGTGGAAAAAAACGTTGATAAACTTTGGCAGCAATGATGGCAACGCTTGTGGAACCGATGGTGGCAAATAATGTTGTAGGTAAAATAGCAGCCGGATCAATGGAACCTGCTGCGGCCCTCAGGGCAATCACTCCCGTGGGCAGAAGCGTAACGGAAGATGTATTTATAGCCATGAAAAGTGCCATGGCATTCGTGGCCTCACCTTTCACTGGATTGAGCCTGTCCAGCTCCTGCATGGCCCGTATGCCAAAAGGGGTGGCTGCATTACCCAGTCCCAACGCATTGGCAGCAAGGTTTAAAATCATGGCTCCCATGGCAGGGTGATCTGCTGGCACATCTGGAAAGAGCCTGACCATTAAAGGACGTATCAATTTTGCCAGAATGGTTAGCATTCCACCGACTTCAGCTACCTTCATTAATCCTAGAAATAGTGCCATCACCCCAACAAGGCCAATGGCGAGATCAACAGCTGCACCGGCAGAATCAATCATTGCCTTTGAAAGGATCTCCATGGGCATCTGATCTGCCTGACCTGGAATAAAGATAATCTGCTGCCAGCCTGCACAGACAAAAGCTAAAAAAACAATAATGATAAATATTTTATTCATTTCACCTTTTTATTAAAAACTAATTCTGTTGTTTCTCACGCTTAACATAACTTACCATTTCTTAATAGAGCAATTTTTAAAAATATCCTAAAAAACTGTTCCTGAATTGAGCTATTTTCGATTTTATTTTTGCTCTAATTTCAGGTTTTTTCTTATCAATTTAATGAAATTTAATAAATGCAGATTTAGAGACAGATAGCTTAAAAACATGGGAGGACAGATCCCCTGGCCGGGATATCTGAAAAATCGACGGTTTTCAGTCGAGCACTATTTATATCATTGACATAATATGTACTTGCCTTAGAATTACGGGGCTGATACACATCAAAGTCGATTATTTGTATTGTACAAGGAGAAATACAACTATTAATGGAATCAAATAAACTGACCGGGCCGCCCATGAAGCTGGCCTGGTTTATCTGGGGCCTGGGTGCCCTTTTTTATCTGGCCGGATTTTTTCAGCGAGTGGCCCCGGCAGTCATGACCCAGGAGCTGATGCAGGATTTTCATATCTCTGCCTCGGGTCTGGGCCATCTGTCCGGGCTATATTTTTATGCCTATGTGGCCATGCAGATTCCCACGGGGATCCTGGCCGATACCCTGGGTCCGAGAAAACTCTTGACAGCTGGTTGCATGGTGGCGGGACTGGGCACCCTGCTTTTTGCCCTGTCCCCGGGATTTTTCTGGGCCGGGCTTGGCCGGCTTCTCATAGGCGGGTCTGTGGCCGTTGCCTTTGTGGGACTGCTAAAGCTCTCCTCTTCCTGGTTTCCAAAAAAAATCTATGCCTTTGTTGCGGGCAATGCCATATCCATCGGGCTCATCGGGGCTGTGACAGCAGGCCCTCCTTTACGGTTCCTCATGGATACTTTTCACTGGCGCCAGGTCATAAGTGTCACTGGCCTGATGACCCTTGTTCTGGGCGGGGTGATCTGGTTTGTTGTCAGGGATTGGCCCCAGGAAAAGGGATATCCGGGCTTTACACAAAGGATACCAACGTCTGCATCATTGTCTTCGTATAGAATATGGCAGGATCTTTTCAATGTGTTTAAATATCGGAATACCTGGCTTTTATTTGTCATTCCCGGCGGAATTGTGGGGTGTATCCTTACTTTTTCCGGTCTTTGGGGTGTGCCTTATCTGATCTCTCATCACGGCTTAAGCCCGGGAAGAGCGGCTTCCCTGACCTCTGTTCTGCTCATTGGCTGGGCCTTTGGCTCTCCTTTTTTCGGATGGCTGTCCGATCAGATGGGAAAAAGAAAACCCCTGTATATTGCAGGAACCATGGTGGCTGCTCTGGGATGGTCATTGATCCTTTTTTACGAAAGCCTTTCCTTTTTTCAACTGGGTATGATTCTTTTTTTTACCGGATTTTTTTCCGGTTGCATGATTGTCAGTTTTTCGTTTGTCATTGAATCTGTTCCTTCATCATTGTCCGGAACAGTCTCAGGCCTGACCAACATGGGGGTGATGATGGGGCCTATGTTGCTCCAGCCGCTTGTGGGCCGTATACTGGATTATCATTGGACAGGTCAGATGATGGACGGGGTAAGAATTTATTCTCTTGATGCTTATGAGTATGGTTTTATTCCCATGATGGCATGGGTTATTTTATCTGTTGGACTCCTGTTTTTTACCAAAGAGACCCACTGCCGTCAGATGGTCTGAAACCGGCCCCCTGAAAAAAGGAATGAATATTGAATCAAAAATCTGATAGCTCTAAAAACCTTCTGTATCTGTTCATGGTGCTTCATGTGCTTGGTGCAGCCGGCACATTTATTCTCAGCAAAGCTGCTGCCATAAGTTTTGCAAACCCCATGGTATTAACCGTTTCCAGGGGTCTTGGATGTGCTGTTATTTTTCTTATATTTACGGGATGGAAAATTCCTAAGCCTGATTTTACCATAAGAGAATGGTTTTTGCTTCTGGGGCTGGGGGTGCTGCTGGTTCCTTTGAATCAATATTGTTTTTTAAAAGGCCTTGAGCTCAGTGTTCCTGGGCATTCCGCACTTATCTATGCCATGACCCCCATTGGTGTGCTTTTATTGTCAAGTATCCGGGTTAAGAAAATGCCTTCTTTGAAGAAATTTTCAGGGGTTTTCCTGGCCTTTTCAGGGGTGATAATTGTTTTGCGGCCATGGGCATCCGGAGGGCAGGTCAGTGAACTGAGAACCGGTGATCTCTGGTTGATCGGTGCTGTTTTTTCCTGGGTGCTGTATACAATCCTGGCAAGTGACATCTGCAAGAAAAAGAATGCCGTGATGGTCACGGCCTGGAGCCTGATTTTAGGTGTTCTCATCATGCTGCCCATGGCGGCTGGACCAATGATGACATTTGATTTTTCTGCTGTTTCAAATGCGGGATGGTTTGGGCTAGGATATATGATTGTGATTACCAGCACTGTGATGATGATATTATGGAACATCCTTTTGCAGCACCTGACACCTGTCCAGGTGGCAATTACAACCAATGCTCAACCGCTTGCAACCACACTTCTTGTGGCAGTCGCATCGGCAGCAGGATATCTTTCGGGTGATCAGGATCTGGGTGTCATGTTTATCCTGGGTATGGTTTTGTCACTTTCAGGTGTGATGATGATACAGAAAGTCCGGGATTGACTTTGGGTGTTCAGATGATAAAATGCGAATTGCAGATTGCAATTCGCAAATGGTGAACGGTGAGTGGGTTAGGTTGAAATGGTAGGGATGAAAAAAATATGTAGTTATGAAGGGTTTTCATGGAAAAGAATAAAATAGATAAGTACAAAGGGTTTGAACAGGGTCCCATTCGTCCTCCCAGTGAGGCAAGCAGTCTTTTAATACGGCTGACACGAAATTGTCCCTGGAATCAATGTACATTTTGCAGGGTGTATAAAAAAGGGAAATTCTCTTTAAGAATAGTTGAAAATATTATTAAAGATATTGACGTTCTGCATGGCTATATTGAAGGGGTCAAAAGAATTGTTAAGCCGGGTGGATATGCCAGTAGTGAGGTTATTAACACCCTTTACAATAGTTTTAAAGAAAAAGACCGGATGGCTTTTAATGCTGCCATGAACTGGTATGCATCAGGGATGAGATCCATTTTTTTACAGGATGCCAATTCTTTGATCATGAAGCCCGATAACCTGGTATTTGTGCTGGAGCATATAAAAAAATGTTTTCCAGATGTGGACAGGATTACATCCTATGCAAGAAGTCATACCATTGCCAGAATCAAGCAGAATGATCTGCAACGGATGGCCAAGGCAGGATTAAACCGCATTCATGTGGGTATGGAATCCGGATCTGATATAGTATTAAAGAAAATAAACAAAGGGACCACCAAAGCTGTCCATATCAAGGCGGGTCTGAAGGTAAAGCAGGCAGGGATGGAATTGTCGGAATACGTTATGCCGGGTCTTGGAGGTATCGAATATTCCATAGAACATGCCCTGGAAACGGCTTCTGCCCTCAACAGCATTAATCCTGATTTTATCAGGATCAGGACCCTGGCAGTGACAAACGGAACCGCTCTTGCCAAAGAAGCTGAAAAAGGAGAGTTTGAAAAACCCACGGATGTCATGATGGCCAAGGAGTTAAGGCTGTTTATCGAAAGCCTTGACGGGATCGATTCCTATATCAAAAGCGATCATATCCTGAATCTGTTTGAGACCATTAATGGAAAACTGCCGGAAGATAAAGAAAAAATGATTGGTATTATTGATCAGTTTTTTGAGTTTGAACCGGAAAAAAGGATTTTATACCAGGTCGGCAGACGGATGGGATTTTTCCGGGGACCCGAAGATATGGATACAAGTCCACATCTTGAAAGGGTAAAGCAGGCCTGTAATCATTATGGGGTAACGCCCCAAAATGTTGATTCCGTGATTGATGAATTGATGAAGCGTTTTGTGTGATCAAAAGTCCATTTATATCCATATCCCATTTTGTGTTAAAAAGTGTGATTATTGTGACTTTTTTTCTAAGACAAATCTTTTATTGATCCCGGCTTATATTAAAGCCCTTCAAAAAGAGATTGAAAAAAGATCAGACTCAAAGGAAAAAATCAACACTATATATTTTGGCGGCGGAACCCCATCTCTTCTACCGGTTAAAGATGTTGACATGCTTTTGCAGACCATTGGAGACAAGTTTTTAGTTTCCCAGGATGTTGAAATCACATTTGAAGTTAACCCGGGAACTATTAATTTAAATTACCTTAAAGAATTAAAAAACACAGGAATTAACAGGCTTAGCATCGGCGCCCAGTCATTTAACGAGGATAAGCTTAGATTTTTAAGTAGAATCCACACGGCCGGACAGGCAGTCCAAACGATTAAGGATGCAGAGACAGCAGGCTTTGACAATATCAGCATGGATTTCATTTACGGACTTCCTTTTGAAACCCCAAATATATGGGAAAAAGATTTAAAACAAGCGCTTGGGATGACACCATCCCACCTGTCCTGTTATATGCTCACAATTGAGCCTGGTACGGCCCTTGATGAACAATTGAAAAAAGGCCTGCTAAACGCCCTTGGCAGCACAGCAATGTCGACGATGTTTAAAAAAACTGCCATATTATTAACCCATAACAATTATGAGCATTACGAAATTTCCAATTTTTCAAGGGGCAGGCAGAACAGATCAAGACACAACTCAAAATATTGGGACATGACCCCTTACTATGGGTTTGGGACAGCAGCACACTCCTATGATGGAAAAACAAGATCCTGGAATCCTAAAAATATAGACACATATATAACGGATTTGGATTCAGGCAGACTTCCCGTTGAAGACGGGGAGATTCTTACCAGAAACCAGAAAATGATGGAAATGATCATGCTCAGGCTTCGTACCCTTGAAGGCCTGGATCTTGCAAAATTTCAGGCTTTATTTCACGACTCCTTTGAAAACAGATATAAAGATATCCTGGAACGAATTTTTGCAGACTCCTTAGGGTTTATTAAAGATCAACGGTTTGCACTTACTCTGGAAGGGAAAATAAGACTGGATAGTATTGTTGAAACCTTTGCTGAAAAGACTATTTAGGCTTTTCGTCTCAACTGCCGAGTATCTCCCACCCTTATGGTCAGATTTATGGAATCAAAGTATTCAATTAAGGGGATGACATATTTTCTGGACACCCCACAGGTTATATCCTTAAACTCCGGTGTGGTAATGGATTCTTTTTCTTTCAGGTATGCTGTCAGCTTTTGTTCAAGGTTATTGATTTCTTTGGCATCAAAGTAAAGGTCATCTTTTGTTTTGACAATGGATTTCTCATCAATCAGCATATGGAGAACATCCATCGCAGTCTTTTTGTCCAGGTTAAGATCCTGACATATGGTCCGGAAGAAGGGGGGGGTCAAGCCGGATATTTGATAGATTCCTTTGATTTTTTCTTTTACTTCATGCTGATCAACCTGGAGCGCCACTTTGTGGGCAGATAATTTTACAATGTTTTTGTCAAGAACAATTAACTTTTCCCCGGACAGTTTTGTAAAAAGAATATTAAAAAACTTTGTGTCATCAATATATTGAAATTTGGATTTAAGTTCCTGGGTGGGCATGCCTTCTTTTAAAGGATTCCTGGCATGGTAGTCGGTTAGTTTTTGAATGAGTTTCTCTTTGAAATCATCAAAGACAGAACCATTGACAAATTTTTGGGCTTCTTTGTCGGTCAGGATGACCTGCTGTTTGGCAAGCATTTTCTGTAAAGTTGTATTTAGGCGTTTGTCCGGGATATTGGTCATGACACGCAGCTGGGAAAAGGACAGTCCCTGGTATCCTTTCAAGGATAGAAAGAATAAAATGATCTGTTCATTATCACCCAGTACCAAGCTTTCCAGCCCCTGGATAACAGTTTTATCAAACAGCTTGTGCTTTTGGGAAGCTGGATTTAATATGGCTCCGCCGCCAATTGTTTTCACAGGTGAATAGCTTCTGATAACATATCTGTCATCCTTGATACAGCAGACAGGGGCTTCTAAGCGAAATTGAACACAAGAGTCATCTCCAGGCAAAAGCTCCTCTCTATCAAGCAGAATAAGATAACCCAGTATCTCACTGGTTCCTGAATGAAATCTTATCCTTGTTCTGTTTTTTGCCGGTTTTGCATTGCTTTTTAAATAAAGGAAATGGGCATCCACCATATAGCTTTCAATCAAAGTGTCAGGAGTAGACAGGATATCTCCCCGGCTGACTGTTTCTTTGTCAAGTCCTTGAAAGTTAATGGCTGTTCTGGTTCCAGGACCTGCCGTTTCAACACCTGAGCTGTGAACCTGGATCCCCCTTACTTTGGAGACAATCTGTTTGGGATAGACCATGATGTCATTTCCAACACTGATACTGCCGGAAGCCAGGGTTCCGGTAATCACCGTGCCAAATCCTTTCATTGAAAAGACACGGTCCACGGGCAGCCGGAAAATAGAGGAAAATTTTCTTTCGGGAATTTTGCTGCAGATGGTTTCAAGGGTTTTGATAAATTCATCCAACCCTTGATTTGTGACAGATGAAACAGGACAGATCGGTTTGTCCTCAAGAAAAGTGCCCTGTACAAAATCATTGATATCATCAAGGGCAAGCTCTAAAAGATCTTCGTCCACCATATCTATTTTGGTCAAGGCCACCATTCCATGTTCAATCCCCATGAGATTGCAGATTTCCATATGTTCTCTTGTCTGGGGCATGACACCCTCATCTGCTGCAATCACCATTGCGACCACATCAATCCCACTGGAACCAGCCACCATATTTTTTACAAATTTTTCATGGCCCGGCATATCCACGATGCCGATATGCTGCCCATTGGGAAGATCAAGCCAGGCAAACCCCAGTTCAATGGTAATGCCCCTTTCCTTTTCTTCTTTGAGCCGGTCTGTTTCAATCCCTGTCAACGCTTTGACAAGGCTTGTTTTTCCATGATCAATGTGACCTGCCGTCCCTAAAATTATATTTTTTTCCAATTGTAAAAAACCTCGGGTTCTATTTTTGTTTCTTTTTTCTGAAAAGCGCCATG
Source organism: Candidatus Desulfobacula maris (assembly GCA_014383445.1). Lineage (GTDB taxonomy): Bacteria > Desulfobacterota > Desulfobacteria > Desulfobacterales > Desulfobacteraceae > Desulfobacula > Desulfobacula maris. The sequence continues at coordinate 30,492 of JACNHV010000305.1, forward strand.
CCATAGGCCAGGGCAACCAGAATGAATCCTGCGGCAACCCCATGGTAAATACCCAATTCCGGTCTGAACAACCGGATTAGGAATATACCAAATACAAGACCTAAAATTAGCCGGACAACAAATATTAAAAAAGCATTCATATGCAAGTTCCTTTAATGAAATATTTATACGCAGAGATAATAGTCAAACAATACTTCAAGGTCAATGTAAAATATAGGTCATGGCCTGGGGCACCCAATAATTTTGATGAAATAAAAAAACCATGATTAAATTCGGCTGCATGAAAAAAGTATTGAAAAACAGATCAAGATCTGATAGTTAAGGTGAGTTATTTGCGGTGGGTGTAGCTCAGTTGGTAGAGCACTAGGTTGTGGTCCTGGGAGTCGCGGGTTCAAGCCCCGTCACTCACCCCATTTTTTTAAAAGTTGTAGAAAGATTGTTCATTAACACCCGAAACTCAAAAGCCTTGAGATTCGGGTTTTTTTGATTATGGAGAAAACCAAAATTCATTGAGGAAGGAGATAGTCAAAATGTTCTCAACCAAAAAAGTTCTTATAATATTTATTTTTCTGGGCCTGCTTTTAATTCCCAGTCTTGTTTTTTCTGAAGATCTATCCAAGGATCTAAAACAAGGGCTATATGCTCAATTTGATACCAGTAAAGGACAGATTATTGCCGTCCTCTATTATAAACAGGTCCCAATAACAGTCATTAATTTTGCAGGACTGGCTCTTGGGACAATCGCTTCGAACCAGAATCCTTCAAAAAAATATTATGACGGGATTGTTTTTCACAGGGTGATCAAAGACTTTATGATTCAGGGCGGTGATCCCACAGGAACGGGCAGGGGAGGACCTGGCTATAAGTTTCCTGATGAGTTTGTGGATGAATTAAAACATGATTCCCCAGGGATTCTTTCCATGGCCAATGCAGGGCCCGGAACCAATGGCAGCCAGTTTTTCATTACCCATATAGCCACTCCCTGGCTTGACAATAAACATACCGTTTTTGGAAAAGTGATTAAAGGTCAGGATGTGGTTAATAAGATTCAACAAGGGGATAAAATTAATGCCTTAACCATTATCAGAATAGGAAAAGATGCCCTGGCCTTTAAAACTGATCAGGCAAGTTTTGATGCTGCTTTAAATAAAATTAAGTAAATCCTTTTCTAAAGCTGTGGCATCAGGGCCATGTCTTTCATGATTTTCGCCTGCCGAAGCCGAACATAGGGGCTGGGGTTTTTAACAGACCATCTGTGCGGGTTCGGCAGAATTGCTGTCATTAAGGCAGCCTGCGAAGAACTCAGCTGCTGAGCGCTTATTGAAAAATATTTTTGTGCGGCTGCCTCGGCACCAGTGACACCTGTCCCCCAATCTACTGTATTTAAATACATTTCAAGAATTCTGTGTTTGTCCCAGAAGAGTTCAATTAAAACAGTGTAATACATCTCTGCTATTTTTCTGAACACGCTTTTGCTGGATAACAAAAACACGCTCCTGGCAGTCTGCATGCTGATGGTACTGGCTCCCCGCAATTTTTTTCTTTTGATCAGGGTTTTTAAAGCATTTTTTATTTCATTGAAATCAAACCCGTTATGGGATAAAAACCGCTGGTCTTCAGCCGCAATAACAGCCTTTCTCAGATGGGGTGATATGTACTCAATTTTTTTAAAGATATATTTCGAGCGCCTTTCAGGCTGTTTTTTAATGATGGCGTCTGCCCATTCCCATGCCACATTAGGGGTAAGTGGCGGGTTAATGAATTTGAGCGCCAGAACCTGAACAATCGTAAAACAAAACAGAAATAGCACAATTACAAATAGTGTTTTCCAGATCCAGGAGGCATTTTTTTTTCTCTTTTTTTTCATTTCACTTTTGGGTTCTACTTTTAAAGCAGATTGTTGTCAATAGAAAGACGGGCCAGCCTGACCGTTGATTTTCATGATGGTGAATATGTGTTTATGGCATTAAAGATGCAACAGACCATTGCAGAAAATATTTCATTGTGCTATCTAATATCGTCTTCATGACCCTGTGCGCCCGTAGCTCAGCTGGATAGAGCGCTGGACTTCGAATCCATAGGTCGGGGGTTCGAATCCCTCCGGGCGTGCCACTGATACCAAGGATTTTCGGTTTTTGATGGGAACTTTTTTTTGGGATTTTTCAAATACCTTAGTATTTATTACAAAAGACCAAAGGAGTGAATGAAAAGATCAATAAAACCCATCGCAATAGGTATCCTGTGCCTATTAGCAGTGTTCCAGATGGATGTGTGCGCTCAAGAGTCCTACGAAACAAAGCCGATAACAAATAATGGCAAAAAGTGGCGCATCGGATATCTTGAAGGTGGCCCTTATGCCAATTATCAGTCGATTTTAAAGTCTGTTACCGCCAGTTTAATGGATTCAGGCTGGTTACAACGTGCACCAATTCCAGAATGTCAGGATGAAAGCGAAACCAGGACTTTATGGAACTTTCTTTCCACAAAAATTCAAAGCGATTACCTCGAGTTCCCTTCTGATGCCTATTGGACCTTTGAATGGAAAGATGCAGAACGTGAAAAATTAAAACAAGACACAATAAAACGATTAAAGAACAATAAAGATATTGATCTAATGCTTGCTTTTGGTACATGGGCCGGCCAAGACCTTGCAAATGATCAACACAACACCCCTACAATTGTATTATCTGCTTCTAACGCAATTCAATCAGGCATTATAAAAAGCGTTGAAGATTCTGGATTTGATCACTTACATGCCTGGATAGACCCTAATAAAACTGAACGGCAGCTTCGCCTTTTCCATGAAATCACAGGCTTCAAAAGATTGGGTCTAGCCTATGAGAATAGTTCAAATGGGCGATCATATGCTTCATTAGAAGATATAATGAAGTTATCCCTGGAACTTGGTTTTCAAGTAATTGAATGTCATCTGCCAATAGATCATGGAAGTGGCAATGAGGGAACAGAATTAATCAAATGTCATGAACAGCTTGCCCCCAAAATTGATGCAATATATATAACGGATTATGCCGGGTTATCAGAAAAGAGTATCACAAAACTTTTGTCTCCTTTGTTCAAATACAAGGTGCCGATGTTTGTCCAAACAAGGTATGATCTGGTAAAAAATGGGATTTTGATGGGGGCGGCCAGATCTGAGTTTAAAGCTGACGCAAAATTTTATGTCCAAACTTTTGCCAAAATATTAAATGGTGCAAAACCAGGAGATCTTCCCCAGAAATTTGAAAGCCCCCTTAAAATAGCAATTAACCTGGAAAGTGCAAAAAAAATCGGGTTCCGATTCCCACTTGACATCTTGGCTGGTGCCTTTGAAATGCATGAAACCATTGAAAAACCAGAAAATGAAAAATAAAAGTGTTCCCAATAGTTTTGTCAATAACAGAGAGGATAGGTGTTTAAAACCATAAGATCAAAAAATACTTATTTTTATTACTGGCCTTATGGCTGTCACTTCAATGACGTTCATATTTATTACCACAAAGAATTATCAGACAGAAATAAGCGATCAGCATTATAACCTGGCCAAAGAGACAATTACCTCAACAATATGGCCTATAATATTCTTGCCGGTGGCACCTGCCTCCAGAATATTGAATTGTTGAGAAATGACAATGTCTGGCTGAATGCTCTTGTCGCACAGATAATCCCTGATCCGACAACGGCAGGAGACTTTCTGCATAGATTCTCCCAGGAAGATATCATTGATTTGATGGATGTGAAAAACACCATCCGCAAAAGGATATGGGAAAAACAGCCAGAGAATTTCAAGAAAGAGGCCCTCATCAATATTGACGGCACCAACGAAACCTTCGGTAATTGCAAACAGGGAATGGACATCTCTTACAATGGCAAGTGGGGTTCATGATGTTTTAATGAATGAGATTGGATAGTACTCTTGCACGATAAAAAAGGGACCCATAGTTTCTTAATCTGTATTAATTATAGCCCGTTCCTCTTCATTCGGCAGATCAATTTTATGTGTGTGGCATTTTCCTTTAATTAAAGCGCTTTTTTCAATTTGGATAGCTGGCGCCTCGATATCACCATAAATTTTTGCAGATTTATATACATGGATTTTATTCTCAGCGGACATTTTACCAAATATTGTTCCATGAACATTAACCTCTGAGGCATGAATATCAGATCTTATAGTTGCATCTTTGTCGATAGTAACAGTTCCTTCTCCATAAATTTTTCCTTTAAAAGCTCCTTGTATTAATAGAGTTCCAAAGAATTTTATATTCCCTTCGAAATCTGAATCTTTTCCTAAAATAGTATTTGAAGTTATTATTTCTTTCTTTTTCACTTTAAAAACCTTTATTGTTTAATGATGGTGTATTATACAAATATCAATTCAAAACTTAGTTGTAAAACAATAAGATTTCAGAACATAAAAGGTTTTACATATTTTTGATAAACCGTATTCAAATATATGAACGTGAAACGATACCATACGCCATCCTTTCACGCTAATGTTAATATATAAAAACCCCGGCAGCCGGGCAGCCATTCCCCCACGCTACGTGGATACTTAAAGGTATAAATAACCCTTGTTAAAACAATTCTACGCAATGTCCGGAGCAAAAAAACAGGGATACTTCATTAAATGGCCGTACAGACTTTAAACAAGACAGGTGAACGGCATGCTTAAACAGGTCAGAGCGCTGCGGAAAACCGCATTACTGCATATCGCAAGATCTGGCGCTTCGGAAAGATGACCTGGAACCGATACTTGATCTCAAGCTATGCCGTTCACCCGCAGTTATTTTATTCCTTTATCTTTAAGTATGTCAAGAAGGTGTGTTTTTATTTTTCCTGCAAATATCTTTTCCAGGTCTCCCACTCTTCACTTTTTTAAAGGAGTTTAGGAAACTTGAAGGTCCTGACTTCGAATCCATAGGTCTCCCGTTCTAATCTATCCTGGCGTGCCACTAATACCAAGGGTTTTCAGTTTTTTTATGGGAACATTTTTTAAATAATCATCGAGTCCGAAAGACGAAGTGATATTTTTTTGAGGAAAGGTCTGTCAAGATTTTCACATCCTGAGATGTTGATTGAAAAAGCCACGGTATTCATCTTCACGGTGACTGACATAGAGGATTGTGCATAGATCTTCTTTGGCCACATCCTCCAGGAAATTAAGAACGGCTTTCCTGTTTGATTCATCCAGACCCTGGGTGGGTTCATCCAGAATGAGCAGCCTTGGTACTTTAATCAGAGCCCGGGCAATGAGTACCAGGCGCTGCTGGGCATACTCCAATTGTCTGAAAGGGGAGCAGGCTTCCCTTTCCATATTCAGGCGCCCAAGCCATGTCATAGCCTTTTGCTCTTGAAGATTACTATATGGGCGGTAGAGTCCGATGGAATCAAACAAGCCTGAAATAATACAGTGCAAGGTGGTTCCTGGTACATTATAGTTCCGGTGTAACTCAGAGCTTACAATACCCATGTGTTGCTTTAGATCCCATATGGATTCCCCGGTTCCCCTCTGGATACCAAATATTTTCAGATCATTTTGGTAACAGGCTGGATGATCCCCTGTAATAACCTGAAGCAGTGTGGATTTTCCGCATCCGTTGGGTCCTGTGACCAGCGTATGATCTCCCTGGTTTATTGAAAGGGATAAATCCTGGAATATTGTAGCCCCCTCATAACCTGCAAATCCCTTATTCAGTCGGACCAATTGGGTTTGCTCTTTATGCTCAGAGTTCTTTTTCAGGTCTATTACCCGGCTTTTATATAAATCCTGGATCGAAGCCTGAAAATCAGGAGATTGTGTATGTAATTTTTGTTCAAGAATTTCCATTATTTCTTGCCTTTCCCCCTGATGTGCCAGTCGGCCATGTGACATCACCCCGACATGGGTACACCAGGAAGGTATATCCCCTGTGTTGTTCACAAAAATGATAAGCTGTGTCTTTTGCTGATGCAGATGAAAAAGAGCCTTATTCATTTCCTGGCAGCTTTTGGGATCAAGTCCATCATAGGGTGACTGTATGACAAGGCAGGATACGCCTTTTGAGATTTGAGACAGGATCATGAGTTTTCTGGATTGACCCGTGCTGAGCTGGCGATAACCTTTATCAAGGGAAGCAGTCATTTCAAATGCCTCAATCAGGCCTGCATATTTTTCGAGATCCTCTAAAAAAGTCATGGTCTGCGTGCCGGGATCAATTTTATTCAGGTAATCTGTGTCGTTTTTTTTTAGTTCTGACTCATAGAGTTCCTGCTGTTTTTTAAAAGAAACGATCCCAAAATTGTCCGGTAAATCAAGTTGATCTGCCCTTGCATCTTCTCCGGCCTCTCCAGATATGAGCCGGAAGAATTCTTCCAGACCGGAGTTGTTGGATCCCCAGATAAACCATACGTCCCGGGCATGGGCATCAAACCTTTGGATCCAAATTTCATTGAGTATTGCATTTCGTATTTTCATGGAAGTTATCTAACAGTTTTTCACAGTCCAGGCAATATATGAAAAGTTATCACAAAGTCACAACAGAAATTATTAATAAAAGTACCAGTGGAAGGGTGATCACCCTGGAACGGGTTATGCAAAATTTCTTATGATAAATATCCAGTTGAATTTAATATCTCTTTACACAAATTTGAAATATTGATACGGGTTTATATATTAACAGGGAAATACATTAAGGCCATTTTTTTAAATATTAAGTTGACATTAAAATTTGTAAGAGATACTTTTTAATTCAATTGGAATTATTTTTACAACGGCGTAAAAATAAACATCAAAATGACAAAGGCGTCTACTCCGAGTTATGATCGGGGAAGCGCCTTTTTATTTTTAGAAAATCGTTTCAAAGAGGAAATGTAAAATATGAACTTAAATTAGGAGAAAGAGTTATGGAAATGAGGTTTTCAAAAGGAAATGATGCCCTGGGAACAAAGAACAGAGGAAATGCCTGTGAATCAAGTCTTTGCACATTATGCCGGGCAGATTGCACAGGGAAGTGTGAAACATGGCTGTCGAGCATGGTAGGAAGAGAATTGTTATATCCTAGAAGCTTTGGTCTGGTCACGGCTGGTGCAAACAATACCACCCATGTAGGGGTATCCTATAATTCCCTTAGAATCCAAGGATATGCATATGGTTCTACCGGGCTTACAGGAGATCTGACAAATAACCCGGATGACTGTATCTTTCCGAATGTCAGCCTTGAAACCGAGTTTGGGAAAAGGACCAAGACAAAAATCCGCATGCCAATGATGACGGGTGCATTGGGGTCAACTTTTATTGCGGAAAAATACTGGGATTCTTTTGCGATTGGTGGCGCATTGATCGGTATCCCGGTTGTGATCGGTGAGAATGTGGTGGGCGTGGACAAAAATTCTGAAATTGGTCCTCAGACAGATAAAAAAGGGAAAATTGTTAAAGCGCCTGAGCTTGATCGCAGAATTGAGACCTATTTAAGGTATTTTGATGGGTATGGTGCCATTATTGTGCAGCTCAATGTTGAAGATACCAGAAATGGAGTGGCAGAGTATGTTGTTAATAAATATGGGAACAAGTGTATTATTGAATTAAAATGGGGCCAGGGGGCAAAAAATATCGGCGGTGAGATACAGGTCAAAAGACTTTGAAATGATATATTTTTTAAAAAAAGGGGGGGTGGGGGTGTTTCTTGTTCATCTCTTCCTGTAGTTTAAAAGGGGGTCGGGCTGGGGGCGGTTTAGTCTTTTTCCCGCCCC
>JACNHV010000232.1 GCA_014383445.1 Candidatus Desulfobacula maris
CCTTGGTCTTAAATCCGGTTTGTCCAACGCCATGCTCATTAGCAGCAAGGGCAATTTCAATTTTTCTACGGTCATTATGTATACCCAATTATCATTGAAAGCTCTAACAATTGAATGTTTTGTAAAACAGGTTAAAATTATATAGCCATCTTAAAAATTTTGAAATATGAAATTATACCCAAAATAACAATTTTGAGTTTCTTCTAGCAAATTATATAAAATATGGTTAAAAATAACCGGATAACGGCCACCAAATGAGCACTGTATATATCCTCTTTAAATAGTTTCCCTAAAAATGCTATGAAAACAATCTCAAGACACATTAAGCACCTTTTTACTATTCCAGAACCAATTGGTAATCAAGATAGTTTTTATTTAAAACCATTAAGAGTCCAAATGGCATTTTATGCAATCTCAGAACCGGAAAAACCCTATATTAGAGAATTCTCATTGACTACAAAAAACTCAGTATCGTTATATTTTGAACTGCCTCATATCGGCCTAATCACCAGCTTGGAAATCCCTCTTGAGTCTTTCTGGGATAAGGTTATATGAAAACCGATACAGATTTATAAAACTTGACTTTCTAAAGCTTTTTTATATATTTTAACATAAATCATCACATTGATAATGACTGGTGACAATTTTTTGAGGAGAAATTTATGAAAGATATTCTGGTAAAAACGGTAATGATTCCTTTGTCCAACTATGTGACCATCAAAACTGACAACACTCTTTATGATGTATTCCAGATTCTGGAAAAGAATAAAACAGCCGGCAATCACGCCCACAGGGATGCCATGGTAGTTGATGATAATGGCGATTTCAAGGGAAAAGTGACCATGCTTGATATTTTCAAAACCCTTGAGCCAAACTATAATAAACTGTTCAAGAATTACGAAGGTGGGACCCTGACTAAGGATTTTGTAATGAATGGGGTCCGAGATTTCAATCTATGGTTAGAACCCATACATAACCTGTGCGAGCGCGGCGCTGGCATCAAGGTCTCTGAAATCATGAACACGCCTGAGGAATATGAATACCTCCAGGAAGACGATTCCCTGGAAAAAGCTCTGCATGAATATGTTATCGGTGTGCACCAGCCTCTGATCGTGAAAAACGGTGACAAAGTCACCGGTATTCTCAGATTCGGTGACCTGTTTGAAGTGGTCAGAGACCAGATGCTTTCCTGCCCGCTACCCAAATAATTTGTATGCCTAATACCCATAAAGCCCGGGTAACAGCTTGATCTTTTTCTACCCGGGCTTCTCCATCTTTACATATCTGCTTGTGAAAAAAATCTATTAAAAAATTAATTACATTCCTGGACTCCCAAAAGTAATGACTTGTATTCTAATAGTCTGAACCGATTTTCGAATTTCTGAAACGCCACGGTAACACCAGGAACTGAACGCTTGGCGGAATTGACCTACCCAAAATCTAAACTAATTGTTAATTTTGTACCCAATTTTGACGGTGGTTTCGCTATATTTAAAAGCAACGTTAACTTTAAAAAGTTGCTAAAAAAGCCTGCCATAAATATTGCAATGACATCACCGCCCGGGGAATGTCCATGACTCTAAGGAAATACAGATGCTGGCGCATCCGTTAGCAAAACGTGCCAAACCCAAACCCACTGCAGCATGGAAATTTCAAAACCTGGATATGATTCGACACCAAATTCTCCAGAGAGCTGGACGTTTTTCATGCATATTCCTGAATTGCTTTGCGACCATTCAGACTCCCGGATTCGGTCTGTTGGCTGTTGGAGCTGATTTTTCCAAATTGAGGTACTGAATTGACGGTGAGCTATCCTCAAAATCTGCCAAAATTCGACCTTTTCTCAATCTGTTTCAACACTTGAACTTTCTTCTTGCCCTAACTTGCATAGACCTGATATAAATACAATTTGTGGTACCTGTATCAGGCTAGAGTTAATATTTTGAATTTTGTTTATGGCTTGATCAACAAAGAATAAGTTCTTATCCTTTAATTTACCGGAGCGGCACACATGACAATTCCTTCTCCCCCAAATGGGCATGCCATAGCGATTCTGATCCTCACGGTCCTGGCCTTGATTCTTTTTACCCGGGAAAGGATTCCCCTCGAAACATCGAGCCTGCTGGTGCTCGTTGGCATTGCCGTCGGCTTCGAGCTTTTTCCTTTCAGTATGTCGGGAGGTACCCTCCATGCAGTTGATTTTTTCCACGGTTTTGGTCATGAGGCCCTGGTGGCGGTGTGTGCGCTGATGATCGCCGGGCAGGGCATCGTCCGTACCGGAGCTCTCGAACCGGTTGGCCGGACAATGGCCAGGATGTGGAAGGTAAGCCCGGCCATCACCTTTCTTTTGACTCTCTTGGTGAGTGCCTGGATGAGTGCCTTTATCAACAATGTTCCGGTGGTGGTACTGTTTCTGCCGATCCTTATTACTGTCTCTGTGCGCACAGGTGTGCCGGCCTCTTCGGTGCTCATGCCCATGGGTTTTGCCACCTTGCTTGGCGGATCAAGTACCACCATCGGCACATCGACCAACTTGCTGGTGATCGCCGTTGCCGCCGAGATGGGACTGGCACGCATCGGCATGTTTGATTTTGTGTTACCGGCAGCAATTTCTGGTACCATCGGTGTCCTATATCTCTGGCTGGTAGCACCGCGGCTGATTCCAGCCCGTGAGCAGCCGCTGATTGATACTTCCCCGAGAGTTTTTGCTGCCCATCTGGAAATCCTTGAAGGCAGCCCGGTGGATGGTCAGACCCTGGCGAAAGTTCGTGAGTTGACCGATGGCATAATGAAGGTCACTGGCATAGAGCGTGGTGAAAGCAAATTCATGGTGCCGCTACCCGGGGTTCGGCTGAAGGCCGGTGACCACTTGGTTATCCGGGACACGCCAGAGCGTCTGAAAGAGTTTGAAAAAGTGCTTGGCGGCACTCTTTATCCTGAAGATTCTGAAAATATTCCGGTTGATAAAGAGCATCCTCTACAGGCCAACAACCAGCAAATTGCCGAAATAGTGATTGTTGATGGCTCAGGTATACAGGGAAGGACAGTCGCCGGACTGCGGTTTGCCGAACGTTATGGTTTGATTATTCTCGCCCTGCACCGTGCGGGACAGGATCTGGATAGGTTTCATGACGAAATCAGCGATATCCGCCTGATAGCCGGTGACGTTCTGCTGGTTCAGGGGCCACGTGAGGACATCGCCAACCTAAAGAAGGGCAATGAATTTCTCGTCATCGACGCCACCACCGATGTCCCCTATACCAGCAAGGCTCCCCTGGCTATGGGGATCATGGTGGCAATTGTTGCGACTTCCGCCTTTGGCATCCTGCCGATTGCCATCAGCGCAACCTGCGGGGCCTTGGCGATGATACTAACCGGCTGTTTGGGTTGGCGTGATGCAACCGGTGCACTAAGCGCCCCTGTCATTCTGATTGTCGCTGCGAGTTTAGCGCTTGGCACTGCACTGCTGAAGACCGGCGGAGCCGATTACCTGGCGGCTGTTTTTGTCGCACTTGCTGGTGATGCCTCACCGGCGTTCGTAATCAGTGGCCTGATGCTTCTGATGGGCATTCTTACCAACATCGTATCCAACAATGCCGCTGCGGTAATCGGTACGCCGATAGCCGTTTCAATCGCCGTTCAAATGGGGCAAACTCCCGAACCCTATGTCCTTGCTGTGCTTTTTGGTGCCAATATGAGTTATGCAACTCCCATGGCCTACAAAACAAACCTGCTTGTCATGAATGCCGGGCGATATACCTTCAATGATTTTCTCCGGGTGGGTGTGCCGCTGCTTCTGCTCATGTGGCTGACGCTTTCTTTCCTCCTTCCAGTCATCTATGGTATCAGTTGAGTCATTTCTATCCCCGCTTAATTAATGAGTGGTCCGAATCGGGTTAGCCCTGACAAGCAGTACCTTAAATTTGTTGTCGAAACTTTCAACGATAGCTAATCGGTATGTAGTATTGAAAAATTATTTTTCATCGGATCTAAAATTCCAGTAAATAAAGTACCAGGAAGAAATCAACCCCCATTTTCAAATATGTTTTTTGGCCGAACTCCACTCTTCCGATTGCCATCGGTTTTTTTGAATTACTAAACGATTATAGATGGTATAAATAGCGACGAGCCAAACTCCCCAATTTACCGAGCGCTTCTTTTATCAGTCCGGATTTTTAAAATGTATCCTTAATACCACATCTGGTATGGGTAAATTTTTCAACTTCAGATTCAAATTAAAATATATGGGATAACAACAATCCAAATTTCAAAAGATTGCTATAACATAATTGGAGTTATTTTTTTATATTGGAAAATTTATTTTCCCTTGAACCCCTTAAACTTGAAAGGATTTTACCCCTTGCAAAAGAATATAATGTGGATATTGTGGAATTCTTATTGTATCCTGACAGTCGGGTGCCAAAGGATGAAATTAAAAAAATAACGATAAGGAAAAATCATGGATTTCAGGAAAGAACAATTATTGGAAATGCTGGTGCAAATCGCACCCAATCGCTATGTTCAAGCGCTGTTGATTATTCTTTTGTTTCTTGTTGTGGCAAAGGTTCTGGATGTGATTTTCACCCGCGTAATTAAAGGATGGATAGAAAAGACAAAGATTAAACTGGATGACCAGTTAATAGACATTTTTCACAAGCCCGTTTTTCTGAGTATCATCCTTTTTGGCCTTGCCCTGGCCACTGAAAGATTGGCGTTTAATGATACCCTTTCCTTTATAACCTTGAGCGGCTTGAAAACAGTGGCTGTATTTTTCTGGACATTTGCTGCAGCAAGATTTCTTAAGCTTTTACTCAATCTTGTGAGCCGCGATGAAAGTCGGTTTAAACTGGTACAGACCCGTACCCTGCCATTGTTCAGTAATTTGTTGGTTCTCCTGGTAACAGGCCTGTCAATTTATGTTCTTTTCCTGGTCTGGAATATCGACCTGACCGCCTGGATCGCTTCTGCCGGTATCCTGGGTCTTGCCATCTCCTTTGCTGCAAAAGACACTCTTGCCAATTTGTTTTCAGGTGTTTTTATAATGGCGGATTCACCTTACAAACTTGGAGATTTTATTGTCCTTGATTCAGGTGAGAGGGGTGCAGTGACGAATATCGGTATTCGCAGTACCCGCCTTTTGACCCGGGACGATGTAGAAATCACAGTGCCTAATTCGATCATGGGAAATACCAAAATTATAAATGAAGCCGGGGGCAGGCATGAAAAATTCCGCATTCGTGTCAAGGTGGGGGTTGCTTATGGATCAGACATTGATAAAGTTCACAAAGTGTTGCTTGATGTGGCAAAAAATATTTCAGATGTCTGCAAAAACCCTGAGCCGCGTGTGCGGTTTCGTTCTTTTGGTGAGTCAAGCCTTGATCATGAATTATTATGCTGGGTCACAAAACCCGTGTTGCGTGGTAAGATTTTGCATCAGCTGAATACTGCTGTTTATAAGCGATTCCTAAAAGAAGGTATCCAAATACCATTTCCCCAGCGGGATGTGCATGTCCTTTCAGCACCAGTGGGAAATGCAGATATTGACTCTTATGAAATAGAAAAATGAATATTAGGAAGGCCATATGAAAATCTTAAAGAAATTATTGATTATTATCCCCATTGTTTGCGGCATCGTTTTTTTTGTTGTTATGAAAGCAAATAAAAAACCGCCTGTCCGAATTGATAATAGAGAACGGGTTCACACTGTCCGGGTGATCTCTCTGGAAAAGATGGAAGTTGTGCCACGGGTTTTTTCCTATGGGTATGTCGAGGCTGACCGGACCTGGAAGGCGATTTCCGAGGTCAGCGGGAAAATTGTTAATGTTAATGATAATCTGAAAAAAGGGTATTTTATAAAAAAGGATGAGGCGCTGTTTAAAATTGATACCACCTCCTATGGCCTGGCTGAAACCCGGGGAGTGGCAGATTTGATGAATGTGGATGCAAGGCTCAGGGAGCTTGAACAATCCCGGACAAATACAGAACGCCTTTTGGCCACAGAAAAAAAATCTTTTGCCAGTGCCGGCCAGGAGCTGAAAAGGAAACGCGAATTATTTGCAAACGAGTATATTTCTGCTTCTGATCTTGAAAAAGAAGAAAGAACGTTTCTGGCCCACCAGACCACCATGAATAATCTGCAGAATGCCCTGGATCTGATTCCCTCCCAGAAAAAAGCGCTGCTGGCCCAGAAAAAATCAGGAGAATCCACGGTGACGGAGCGAAGGCTGGATGTTGCAAGGACTGAAATCCGGGCGCCCTTTGACTGCCGCTTGTCCATTGTGAATGTTGAACTTTACCAGTTTGCCGCTGCCGGAACCATCCTGCTTGAAGCTGAAAGCGTTGACAAAGCGGAAATCCCAGTATCGCTTTCACCTAAAAGCTTTTTTACGCTTCTGCCAAGAGAATATAGGGGCAGTGTAGGGCCTCTGCCGGATATGAAAACCATACGTCAGGCATTTGGTATTACTGCCAAAGTCAGGCTTCCCATGGATGTTGAGGTGCCCATTGAGTGGGATGGAATTTTTTCCAGGATCAGTGAATCCATGGACCCTAAGACGGGTGCCCTTACCATTTATATTACGGTGGACAAGCCCTATGAAAATGTGATCCCCGGCAAAAGACCGCCTCTGATCACCAATATGTATGTACAAGTGGAACTGAAAGGCAAGCCCTTGCCGGACCGGTTTGTGCTGCCCAGAAGTGCCGTCCATGACAAAAATGTCTATATCAGCACGTCTGAAAACCGTCTTGAAATAAGACCCGTGGAAATTGAGTTCAATATGGCGGATATGGCAGTGGTGTCCCACGGCCTTAAAGAGGGAGAAACCCTTGTACTGGCAGATCTGATGCCGGCTGTTCAGGGAATGCTGTTGAAACCGGTTCAGGCCGGGGATGTTCTGGAGCAATTGAAACAACAGGCCCTTGGGGAGGCTGACATACAATGAACGCATTTAAACAGGTCATCTCCTATATGGCTGCCCACCCCACGGCAGCCAATCTCATGATGCTGCTGTTTCTCGCCCTGGGTGTCATTTCAGTGACAGATCTGAAACGGGAAACCTTTCCGGATTTTTCAGTCAATGCAGTTGAAATATCCGTGGCCTATCCGGGCGCCACTGCTGATGATGTAGAATCCTCGGTCTGCCGGCGCATTGAAGATGCCATTGACAGTGTCAGCAATATTGCCGAGGTAAAGAGCACAGCCATGGAGAACCTGGCCTCTGTTGTGGTGGAAATGGTTGAAGGAAATGATATTATCGAATTTTTCAATGATATCAAAACCGAAGTTGAGGCGATCAATGATTTTCCCGGGCAAGTGGAAGATGTGATAGTCAAACGGGTCAACCGAACAGATCCCGTTGTTTCTGTGGCAGTAACAGGACCCATGAGCCCTTTGCACCTGAAGTATTATTGTGAGGATTTGAAAGATCGCTTAAAGCGGCTTGATAAGATATCCCAGGTGGAAATCCTGGGGTTTTCCGGTCATGAATTTTTAATTGAAATCCCTTTCTACAATATGATGCGGCTGGGTCTTTCCATATCTGATATTGAAGGGGCCGTGGCATCCCAGAACCTGGATCTGCCGGCAGGAAGCCTGGAAACAAGACAGTCTGATATCCTGATCCGGTTTTCTGAAGAAAGAAAAACCCTTCATGATCTGGAAAACCTCATTGTGGTCTCTTCAGGCACGGGCGCTGAAATACGCCTGGGGAATATTGCCCGGATTTCTGACCGGTTCATGGATGATGAAGATAAAATTCTGTTTGATGGAAAAAGGGCAGGGCTTCTCCAGATCACCAAAACCAAGTCAGAAGATGCCTTGAGAATAATGGATGTGGTTACTGCCTTTTTAGCGGAAGAGCAGGCCCGCGCACCATCAGGCGTTACTTTTTCCATTACCCAGAATGTGTCCAAAATTGTCAGAGACCGGTTGATGATGCTGATCAAAAATGCCGTGCAGGGGTTGATCCTTGTATTTCTGGCCATGCTGCTTTTTTTCCCTTTTGGCTTTTCCTTCTGGGTGGCCATGGGTCTGCCCGTTTCTTTTTTCCTGACGTTTTTCTTTATGAAACACATGGGGCTTTCCATTAACATGCTTTCCATGGTGGGTCTTTTAATCGGGCTTGGCCTTCTCATGGATGATGCCATTGTGATTGCTGAAAATATTGCAGCTCACCTTGAAAAGGG
>JACNHV010000392.1 GCA_014383445.1 Candidatus Desulfobacula maris
GATGAGAGAAGAGAAAAAACAATTATAATTTGACCTGGCTGGCAGTTCAAAAATAATGATCTGCCAGCCTTTTTTAAAGTACATTTTTAAACCAGGGGTTTTATGACATTTTCACACCGCCGCTCACAAAGAATAATTTTTTGTAGCCAGGCATTAAACTCTATGGACTAAGGTCATCATCAGAAGCCATTCTTCCCCATAATTTATATAATATAAAAAATTGACGACAGACTTCTGGCTACTAAAACGATCACAATTTCTTAATCTCTTAAAGTGTTGTATATAATCAATGGTTGTATCCTGTTCCATCAGACAAAAAATAAAAATTTATTAATGAAAGGAGGCCATCATGAAGATATCAAAAGCAATTGAGAATTTTCTTGACTATCAAAAAATGAATTTAAAAAAACACTTTAAAAAACTATCGATATTTTTTGGCAGTTTTCAAAAAAGAATTTGGTAATTTCGACATATCAAAAATCACCTCTGAAGAAATCATGGATTTTTTGATAAATGTATCTGAAGGCCAGAAGCAGACCACGAAGAAACTTAAATACTCTTTACTCAAAGCTTTGTTCAATTTTATACATATCTTGTGCCAGGCCTCAATTGCAATCATGATAAGATTATGAATACAAGTCTTTCCTGATCGGGTTTTGCTTGCAGTCATTACTGGAAAAAGAAGTCAACTCCTTTGATCTATAGGGCCTCAGCGACTGTAGATAGACATAGTTGTCATCCCAAAGACATAAATGTTCCTGTTGAAAAATATGAAATTTTTCAGTCCAAAAGACTTGAGATTATATCTGATAAAGGTGCTATCGTAAAATTGTCATCAAGTAAAGTTGAACACGCCGACCCCTGTAGAAATCATGAATGATCAATGACAACGAAGGGCAGCTGAGTTGCTGTCTATTGGGGCTGCTTGTTTAATCCATCTTGAATTTATACTTAATATCTACTATAGCATTTTCATCATCAGAACAGACAGCAAAAAAATCCAAGGCTGCGCTTAATTTGTCAGTGCGATAGAAAAAATCTTCAAGCCCATGTTCTTCAATGAAACTCTTGTCAATTTTTTGGATTGTATGTGAAGATGAAGCTAAGAGCTTTCTCAATGAAGCTAAGAGCTTTCTCAATTTGTTTAATATAGATTCAGGCAACATTTTTTTTATTGCTGATCGAATCGAATCCTGAATTTGATAGCCAGATGGCTGTGATATTCTCGCTGCTTCGCGTGCTATTCCTCTTGCTCTTTTTAGTGCTCTAAGGTTTCGATTTTTTTCTATTAAATAGAGTGTTTCCTCCGCAAAAAGACCCATAATTAGAACTGTAGGAAAATGACTATTTAGCAGGGTCTGGAGTTCAGAATGATCAAATTCACGCACATGAAATTTATTCCATGGTTTCATTCCTGGATCAATTCTGAGAACGGCATTTGGGGTTGTAAAAATAACTATTCCTGAGGGTGAAAGAACTCTTCTCAACTCGTTGAAGTATACATTGTAATCAATAATATGTTCAATAACCTGACAGCTTATAACCATATCAAATTCATTATCTTCAAATGGAAGTTGTTTCCCATCTATAAGTTGGAAATCAATGCCAAGATTACCGTATTGTTTTTTTGCAGTTGATATAGCCTTTTCCGAAACATCTACACCAACTACTTTTTTTGCTTTTTGGAATAGTATTTCACTACCGTAGCCTGTATTGCAACCAAGGTCTAAAATTATTTTATCTTCGGCAAGTGTGGATGCTTGAGTATATGCGAATGAGTGTATTAGATGCTGAACGTATGCTTCTTCGGTCTGAAAATTATGTACGTCAATCAAATCATGCTTTTCTGCTTGAAGTTCAATCATTTCTTCGTTTGTAAGCATTTGCGACTCCTTATCTATTCACCTATATATAATTTACTGTTCGCTTTGTCCTTGTGAATTTGAATGACATCAGATCAGTTATATAAAATGTAATTTGTAAATATCCTGACCCTGAGGGCCAGGGTTTATACGTTCGACTAAATTTTATACCAATTAACCCAGTTTTTTAAAACATTATCCAAATCAGCATTCTTGGAAAGATCGCATATTGAAATTCAAACGAACCATGAATAGTACATACATGAAAAAAAAATAAAAAGCCAAATCTTTTCAAAAATCCGTATGGAAACCGCAGCGATGACTGATGGTATCATGAGTGGCGAGTAAAAATTCAAATTGTGTGAGGACTTCCAAAACAAATATTGGGGATTATGCTTCCAAGCTTGGGAGGTAACTATAACGTGTAGGGTTCTGTTTTTTAAAATTTTTATGGGAACAAGATGTTGTGTCTATATTATTTTTCATTAAAAAAAGTGAAGCTCCCCATAAACAAAATATACCATCTAAAATAGTGGTATTTTTAAAGATCAATCAGCAATTGAAGCCATGAAATCCAATTTATCAGCTGTGTAACAACTTGTTTTCTGTAAAGAATTGATTATCTTAAATGGAATATTTTTTTATCCGTAATTATTTTGTCATGATAAGAATCACAAAAAAAGGAGATTAAATTTGAAAGTTGTTGGATTTAACGGCAGTGCCAGGAAAAAAGGGAATACCGCCGGTTCTTTGAGCACGGTTTTCGCAGAATTGGAAAAAGCAGGTATTGAGACTGAAATGATCCTTGTCGGGAAAGAAAAAATCCAGGGATGCATTGCCTGCCACGGCTGTGTAAAAAATCAAGATGAGGCTTGTTCCATAAAAGACGATCCAGTCAATGAATGGATTCAGAAAATCAAAGCGGCTGACGGCATTCTGTTTGGCTCTCCAGTTCACTTTTCAGGTGTTGCCGGTACAATGAAATCCTTTCTTGACAGAGCTTTTTTCGTTTCTTCGGTTAACGGCGGTTTGTTTCGGCACAAAGTCGGTGCAGCTGTTGCTGCTGTAAGGCGTTCCGGAGGAATTTCCACGGTTGAGACCCTTAATCATTATATCAACTACTCTGAGATGATCATGCCTTCATCAAACTATTGGAATGTAGCCCATGGCCTTAAGCCTGGTGAAATGGAGCAGGATGATGAAGGCAAACAGATTATGGAAATTTTAGGCAGAAACATGGCATGGATCATGAAAGTTATCAGATACGGAAAAGAACAATTTCCACCCCCTGAGCCGGTTGCAAAAACCATGACCAATTTTATCAGGTAGATTAGAATCTATGCCTTGCCTGCCATTGGGTTCGGCAAGGCTATTCTTAAATTGGAATTTCAATGGCGACGATTATAAATGCTCACTTTTAAGGCCCTGAACGTTATAACGTGAAATCATGATTTTTTTCTCATAAATGCCAAGCCCAATATCTGGTATCTCCAATTTTTAATTTTCAGCCATGAAATTCATTTTTAAAATAAGGGGCGGGGTCTGCGGGATCGGGCGGGGTAAACTCGCTACATAACTCCAATAAAGAACATTTTGGCAGACCCTTCCTGAATCAATTATATTTTCAGCTAAGTTGAATTGTAGAAATATCTTTACAGGTATAAGAATTGTTGATACTGAATTCTTGAACAAGATTTTTTATTAATCTGGTCGCATATCATTCAAATTTTCATGGTATACGATTCACTATCAATAAATTGAAAAATATACGGGCAACCGATAATCTACTTTTTAAATGTTCAATTTGGTTAATTATGGAAAATGATTCAAAAGATTCTGCAGGTATTCGCATACCACCTCCATTATACTTCTTTGCATGCTTAGGATTTGGTCTATTGCTCGAATACTTTTTCCCCATCCATCTGGTTAGTCTCTCTTTGACATCTCGTGCTATTGTTGGTTGTATATTTACACTTATTTCCCTTTATTTTGCAGTAAGCGGGTTTATTGCACTTATCAAAAGTAAAACTCCATTTGACACAGCAAAATCGACAGTCAAAATCGTAAAAACTGGTGCGTACAGATTCTCTCGTAACCCGCTTTACCTTTCACTACTGCTACTATTATTCGGGATTGCTTTTTCTATGTTATCGCTTTGGTTATTCTTCACAGTACCAATCCTGTTTATTCTTTTCTTATTCAACGCAGTCAAACCTGAGGAGAGTTATTTGTCACAAAAATTCGGAAATGAATATTTAGACTATTCAGCAAATGTTAGACGCTGGTTTTGAACAAGAATCCCAATACTAACATCGGATGCGTAGAGCATATATTTAACAAATGTATAAACCGGACTGCATATCGCCGCTGCTGTCCGAAAGTTAGCTGGCCTTGGCACATTAACCTTAAATTGAAATCCGTTGTAGCAGACGGTTATACTGGTGTTAGGGGGTATAATATGAGCAAAACGATTTTCTGGTCAGCCTCATTCATTCTTATCTTTGCTACGAGCATTTTTGCCTCACAAATTAGCAGGATCACCTTATCTGAACTGTATGTGAAATCTGATTTGATTGTAATGGCAGAAGTCGTAAAACTGGTTAAGAAGGGGAATCAGGACCACGTTACCATAAAAACTGATTTGTATATGAAGGGCAAGAGTTCTCAGAGGGTCTATACTTTCAATCTCGTCACCCGTGGTGGGCTGAAGGATTTCGACCCATCACTCAAAAAAGGCGACACGGGAGTATTCTTCCTGATACTCAGAGAACAGGAAGGTCAAGTTGAGAAAACCTATTGGGGGAGTGTTGCTACTTTCCAGAAAAATAACTTTTACTCAACGGCAATGACACCTTCCGCATTGCTCGATGCTTGGAGATCTCATCGACTCAAACACCGACAGATACACGACATCGAATCGTATGAACGTGGATTCCGAAAAGGGCTTACCGACCCACCGGGCCTTGTGGACGGTTCGGCTGATTTCAACTTGGGGCATTCTGACGGAATGATCTCAAAAAATGAAGAAATTCCACAACTGAAGGATGCATCTGACAGCGAATAGCCCCGCCTGATACTTGACGTCAGAATTCAACTGGTACCTTTCAGAATAATTGATGTTGTGAATGTGTGAGAGTTTTTCAAGCTCACTCACACACATTCATGGCTCAATTATTCTGGGGCAAACAGTATCGCTTTTTCAACATAATCTAAGCTGAAAACTGAATTATTTTTTATTAAAAAGGGTGAGGCTCCCTTATTTTCTGCCAACACTAATCAAAGGCATTAATCCAAAATTTGATTAATCATATATATTCATCCCAATATCCTCAATACTGTAGGAGGATCACCTCTCCTTGATAAATGGTTCATAGTGTATCGTTCTGCTGAATGGTATGGATTCACATCCGGGAAGCTGCTTCATACAAGGATTGAGTATCCCTTTCCCACACTCTTCTGGTGCCCAATAACGACGGGTCGGTTGCATCCCTAACTGTATAGTCTGTATAGGCTTGAAGATATTGGGTTCCAGTCCAAAACCAAATCCTGGATGCCCATGCCAGGTTGACACGATCATCAAAAATTCCATCAAAAAGATCCGCTCTCCATCCTTCCTCAATCTCATAACGTCCATTAGCTTTTGGACGATTCATGGCATAGATTGATGAGTTATGACTCTTATAAATAAGTATCAATTTTCCTTTTTCTTTTACAAAATGGTAATTGGGACGGTATAGTCCTTGTCTTGAACCGGCAAGCAGATAAAAAACATAAACTTTCCGGCCATTGCCGATATCTTCTACAATGTCGCAGTCTGTGAGTGAAACAAGATGTGAAAAATCTTCTTCTTTGAAGTCCTCAGTAATAAGGTCTCCCCAAATAATATGTGTAACTTCTTCAGGATTTTGACACGGAATACAGCGTAATACATACTGAGTGAAGGCATTGTCCGCCATCTGGCTGCTGTCCTGATCCTGGATCTGTGATGCCGGCTTTGATTGAGTTTTTGCTGTGTTAACCTGATTTGATGAAACCACGGGGGCCATTGGCAGAAGAAATATTCCTAAAAACAGAAGCGTAAGATAGATTTTTAAGGTGTGAGTTTTCATATTGTCCTCCTTTTCTTGAATTTGTTTTAGGCGAAAAGCAATCTCTCTGGCAGCAGCGGTAAATTCTGCCAAACACCGGAGAGGTTTTTCCGGAAGGGCTTGGCTTCGAAGAAATGCAAGCATCTGTTTTCCATAAGTCCCGGGCGAAAGGGTTCCCTGGGATAGAACGGTTACATCGCACGCAGCCTCCCGGGTCCAGGTGAGACGGGGCATGATAAACCAGACAAGTGGATGAAAAAAATATACGATTCTCACCAGTTCCTGGAGACAGATTGCAAGATCATCCCAGCGTTTTACATGTACCAGTTCATGGGCCAGGACATGTTCTAATGCTGCACTCCCTACCTTGGATATCAGCTGTTCCGGCAGGACCACCACAGGACGAAAAAATCCCATTGTGAAGCTTGGAAGACCTGAGGAAACCGCCTTTACCTTTATTTTTCTTCGAATATGCAGCTGTCTTTGCCAGATTTGGACGATATCCAGCACGACCGGGTCCTTAATCGTCCTTCCCTTTCCTGCAATCTTCCAAAACCGCCGACGTTTCCTGAAGAACTGCACCAGGAGGAAGCCGGCAACTAGCAGCCAGCTGCTGAAGACAATAAGGTAAAACCACTCCTGTGAAGTCGAGTGCGAAACCGTTGCAGGTCTGCTATCGATTTGTGGGACCAGCATAGATGATTTCTTAACGCCGAGTATGACGGCATTGGAAAGAGTGGCAGCATACTGATTTTGGTTGTCTGAAAGAATAGGATGTGCATTCGGAGAAGCAAAGAACTGCTGGGAAATAAAGTTTGGCGTTATCGATCGGATTAGATGGCCGGCGCTCCAGGGACTGGCCATATCCGGCGGCAGTACCAGGCGTAAAAGAATCAGAAACCATAAACCGTACTGCCAAAGGGGATATTTCCCCCGGCAGCATTTGACCAGTCCCCAGACCAGGGGAAACAACACCAGGGCATAAACTGACTGTACTGATAAAATACCAATAATGGTCTGTGCAATCTCATCAGGACGTATCATGGCGATCATCCTCCATATCATCCACTAATAGTCTTTCAAGCTCCTGTATTTCTTCAGGATCCAAAGCCTTGCTCCTGGAAAAAAGCGCCACTACTTCTCCATAGTCCAATTCCAGGACCCGATCTGCAAAAAACTGGATAAACCGAGCAAATCCCTTGGGACGGGATATAAGGGGGCGATATAGAAAGACACCATGGTATTTTCCCCTTGTCAGCAATTGCTTGCCGGCCATCCTGTCCATCATGGTCTTGGTAGTGGAATAGGCCCAGTTATGGGTGGCGATTATCTGGTCGTGGACTTCTCGAACACTCAATTTTCCGCTTTTCCATATGATTCGCAGGATATCGAATTCCGCTTTTGTTAGATCCGGCAGGGGCAAATTTTCGACCATGGGCACCTCTTTGTTAAAATTGAACTATATTGTTACGATGTAACAATATAGTTACATGCCCAAATTCAAATGTCAAGCAATTAATTGGAAAATTTTTAATCAGAGTGAATTTTATTATTCTGGACTGAAAATATTTTGATCGGAAGATTCAAGCAATAAGGATGATACCTTTTAAACGATATATTAACTGGAATATGAAAGAATGGCTGGCAATGCCGGAATAATTCATATATTGTAATCTGAATTCAAAACATGTTGTACCCATATCCGGCTGGGTGTATATTTCAATCGATGACCAGTCAAAACGTCCGGTCATGGCTGATCCTGCATTGCGTATCTCTATCTACCCCCTGATTACCGATGTTGATGTGTCAAGAATGTCAACGCAGGTTTCGATATATAACGATGAGATTACGGGGCTGTCCTCAACCAATGGCGCTACTACTGTGGATTTTTTCAACACTACCATAGAAACCATTGAAGCAACCATTGAAATCTTTGATGTGGAAATGGGCAAAATGCCTGAGTATTTGACGGTAGGCAAAACACCCCTTTAAAGGGTGAATAAATTGCTGTCAAAGCTCCATTCTATAAGGGTTAGCCAGGATAGAGGGTCCATGGTTTCTAAGGAGGCAGAGGTGTTGTTGAACAAATTTGTTAAACAGGTAGAGACAACCTTTAATAATCTCCCTAAGCCACTGAAATGGCAGTCTTTTCTGATGAATGATCTGATTTTATTAACCGACATTCCCTCAAACGTTCAAAAAGCCTCTGTAAAACAC
>JACNHV010000320.1:0-6506 GCA_014383445.1 Candidatus Desulfobacula maris
AACCAATTGTTGAAGTCAAAACCACATAGGAGATTCCTTGGGGAAAAGAAACCATCATAGACCAATTCTAACGATACGATAACCGCATTAAAAGGAGGTCCATTATGTCTGAAAAAAACTCATGGCTCGAAGGAAAAAAAATTCTCGCTGTGGATGACGAAGAAGATGTTCTGGAAGTGATCATGGAAGAACTCGAAATCGCTGAAGTTGACGTGGCTAAAAATTTTGAAACCGCAACAGACAAAATCAACCAGAACCACTACGACTTGGTTATTCTCGATATTATGGGCGTCAATGGGTTGAAGCTGCTGGAAAATGCGGTTGAAAAAAAGATGCCGGCCGTGATGTTGACAGCACATGCGTTAAATTATGAAATCCTCATCAAATCGATCCGCAAAGGTTCGATTGGCTTTTTGCCCAAAGAAAAATTGGCGGAGTTAGCCCGTCTACTGAATATTTTGATGGCTACACATGTCAAGGGTGAATCGACTTGGCAAGCTCTTTTTGATGAGATGGGAGATTTTTTCAATAAAAGCTTCGGCAAACCCATGGGAACTGTTGAATGGATTTGTCGACAGATCCAAACGGAGCGAATGGTATAAAAACCATTGTGGAAATCGATTTTTATAACCGCTCGATTAGGAGGAGTTCCGGAAATGTTTCAAGTCGCTGCCATTCAGATCACACCGATTTTAGGTGATATTCAGGCCAATTTAAAACGAGGGATTCAGTTTATGCGACAGCTCGGCCAGGAAGCCGATCTAATCGTTTTTCCTGAACTCTGGACCACGGGTTACTATCTGTCCAGGCAGTCTTTTCAACAATTGGCTGAAACAAGAGACGGACCTTCCATTAATCAACTCAGAGAAGAGGCTCGACGTGCAAAAGCCGTGGTGATCAGTTCTTTCGCAGAAAAAGATTCTGAAAATCAATTGTTTATTTCAGCGGCTATTATCGATCAAAAAGGAGAGATCTTGGGTGTTGTGCGCAAGAGCCTTTTATGGGGGCGCGAGAGCGAAATCTTTAAAAAGGGTGAGATAAAATACCCTGTTTTTGAAACAGAGCAGGCAAAAATCGGGGTGTTGATCTGTTATGAAATGGAATTTCCCGAACCATCAAGGCTGTTGGCATTGGAAGGCGTGGAATTGATTATTTGCCCTTCCGTATGGAGTGTCTCTGCATCCCGGCGTTGGGATATCCAGTTACCCGCACGTGCCCTGGACAATACCGTCTTTATTTTGGGCGTTAATACCGTTGGTAATAACAGTTGCGGAAAAAGCAAACTGGTTGGCCCCATGGGTGACATTCTGGCAGAGGCTTCTGATGCCAGAGAAGAGGTTCTGTTAAGAGCCGTTGATATTCAATCCTTATATTGGGCGCGCGATGAGAATCGGTATCTGGAAGATTATCGGACCAAATTAACACCCGGCGGAAGCACGATCCCCACTCCCATTATTTAACCTCACCCACCCAATCTTTGAACAATATGGAAAACTATTTATTTTTGATACGCCCTTCTGACGGGATATTGAAGCATAGTATCCTTTTGTTACGGAACAAATGCTTTGTGTTAAAGCACTTAATCTGTTATGCTCTGTTCAGCATTGCGAAAAAATATCCTTTCCATTCTGATTGATTGTAATCGAAGAGATGCTGCTTCCTTGCCACAAAATGAAATTCGCGATGTGTTTGACGGGTAATAGACATCAATCAGAGATCTTAAGTTCATTTCGGGGATTTTAGGGAAAGCAAAACTATCAGGATATCCAAAATGTTAAATTTCAAAGAATTAGAACAAAAGATCAATGATGTTGACACGCTACAGATTTTCACAACCGATCTCAACGGTCGATCCGTTACCCTTCAGGTCCATGCAGGAAATGCTGAATCTTTTTTTAAAAAAGGTGTTGGTTTTGATGGAAGCTCTGTCCCGGGTTACGGGACGGTTGACAACAGCGATAAGCTCCTGATTCCCCTGCCCGATACCTTTAGAAAAGTACCCTTTGCCCAGGAAAACCTCGGTTTTTTAATCGGCAAGATAAATGAAGAGTATGGCGAAAGATCTCTATTGGATCCAAGGGCTTTATTAGAGAGGGTCGTCGAACAAGCTGAGGCCGAGTTTGGCTTTCGTTTTCTGACAGCCCCGGAGCATGAATTTTTTCTGTTGACGGGCGACGAATTCAGCAAAGATATCCATACTGATACTGCCGGATACTTCCACACGGATCCAAGAGATAAGGGGGAGTCGGTCAAGAAGGAGATTGTGGCGGTGTTGAAGCAGGGCGGGGGGCAAATTGGAAAAACGGAGCAACAACACCCCCCTTTTCCGCTTGTCATTACTTTTTTTTGGCTGGGCCCCTTTAAAAACGCGCAAGGCACAGGTTTATTTTTCTCTATCACCCGTAGGGCGGCCCCCTATCAAAATTTACACGCCCCATTTTTGACCAAACACCTTCACGGCTTCACTAGGAATGCGCTTCACATTCACATATCCGCCCAGGACCTTGAAGGGAATCACCTTTTCTACAATCCCAATGGATCTGATAACCTCAGTGAAACAGCACGTTTTTTCATCGGTGGCATCATTAAGTATGCCAGAGAGACATCGATCATTATGGCAGCCACTTTCAACTCTTATAAGGCCTATGTAATCGGCAAGGAAGCCCCCATTGTCCGGGGGTGGGGGCTCAAAAACCGCAGCTCCATGGTAAGGGTTCCTTATGCTGAAGGCGGAAAAGACACCAGAATTGAAATTCGGTCCCCAGACCCTTCTGGTAATATCTATCTGCAAATTGCAACCTTAATCGGGATG
Organism: Candidatus Desulfobacula maris; assembly: GCA_014383445.1. Lineage (GTDB taxonomy): Bacteria > Desulfobacterota > Desulfobacteria > Desulfobacterales > Desulfobacteraceae > Desulfobacula > Desulfobacula maris. The sequence continues at coordinate 2,813 of JACNHV010000320.1, forward strand.
GGGCTGCAGGGAGTCCGAGAGAAAATAGATTGTGGAAATCCTGATATCGGGAATCTCTCTGATACGAAGAACGCTTCCCACCTCATGGACACAAATTTTCTGCCCCGTAATATGTTTGAAGCGCTGGTGGAAGCCGAAAACAGTTCATTTCTTAAAGATTTCCTGGGAGATCCGCTTTATTGCCAATACATGTCACTGAAAACGGCTGAGTGGGAAAACTATCGAACCTTTGTGACCCCTCGGGAACACAAAATGAATTTTCATATTTAGGAAAGATGTAAGCCTATAAGGCTGCAGCGATTCTGGCAATAATTTATGCAGCAACTTTGCTGAGATAAGGAAACATTGTGCCATTTTTAAATGAATTAAAACATACACTTCCCAATGTAAAAGCATACAGGCTCATGCAGCAATTGTTCAAAGAGAACCCCGGTCTTTTTGATATCTTTGACACTTCAAAAACCATTCGCCAAGCCAAGAAAACATTAAAAACCCGGGCTCTGGAGGTCCTCCGGGCAAACAAACCAGCATATGCCTATTATCTGCGCAAAAAAACCGGCAACCTCCAGCTTGAAAAGCTGAAATCCAGAGACTATGCTGCCATTCGCATCCTGGATTATATCCAGCATTCGGGCAGGCAATTTAGGGATCCCAATCTCAAAGGCGAAATTGTGGAAAATGATCCCTTTGCCATTCTCATGCAATGCGCCCGCAAGGGAACCGGCGGAGGCACGCCTGCCTATTTTCATGATATGATTCACCTGTTCAGGCAGTTTTCAGGGCATGTATACCCAGAACCCCAAAACAGTGAAATTTCAACCTGGATGGACCGATATTCCTCAGGCCTTGATCCTGCGGTCATCAGGCAACGGAAAAAAAACAAGCTTCGGATACTGAAAAGCATCATTCAAATGATTGATGAACAAAGGGTAAAAAGCAAGCGGTTTTGCTTTAAAAAAGGAATGTCCCGGCAGAAAAAACTGGCCCTTGCCAAAACATGGTGGAATGATCATAAATTTCATCTTAAATTTGCAGTCAGAACCCCTGAAGATCTGAATAAAATGCTTGATTTCTCCCTTGACAGAGAAACAATGGATACCCTGAAACAAGCCCAGCGGGTCGGCATTCCCTTTTTTGTCAACCCCTATTACCTGTCACTTCTGGACACCCAGGCCTGCCCTGTTTCTTTGGGTGCTGACCTTGCAATACGGCAATATATTATCTATTCAAAGGAACTGGTTGCTGAATTCGGCAATATTAATGCCTGGGAAAAGGAAGACATTGTGGAGCCGGGAAAGCCCAATGCCGCCGGCTGGATCGTTCCGGACGACTGTATCCACAGACGATACCCCAATGTTGCCATTTTAATTCCCAAAAGCATGGGTCGTGCCTGTGGCGGCCTGTGTTCAATCTGCCAGAGAATGTACGGATTTCAACATGGTGATTTGAATTTTGACTTTGAAAAATTACAAGCCAAAGCTGCATCGGAAGAGCGCCTGGAAACCTCCATCACCTATTTTGAACATGACACACAGCTAAGGGACATTCTCATTACCGGCGGAGATGCCCTCATGAGCAATAATAAGACCATCCGAAAAATTCTTCAAAGCGTTTATAAAATGGCCAAAAGAAAACGGGCAGCCAATGCGACCAGAAAAGAGGGGGAAAAATACGCACAGATCCTGAGGGTGCGACTGGGTACCAGACTTCCGGTTTATCTTCCCATGAGAATCAAGGCAGGTCTTATAAAAATTCTTACCGAATTCAAAGAAAAAGCATCCAAAGTAGGGATTCAACAATTTGTTTTCCAGACCCATTTTGAATCTCCAATGGAAATTACCCCTGAAACAAAATTCTGTGTGGCCCAGCTGAATAACGCCGGCTGGATAGTAACCAACCAGCTGGTTTTCACATCTGCGGCAGCAAGAAGGGGGCATACGGCAAAACTTCGAAAAGTACTCAATGATATCGGTATTCTTCCCTATTATGTATTTACAGTTAAAGGATACATGGAAAATTCCAGCCTTTTCACACCCAATGCGCGGCTGGTTCAGGAAAAAATGGAAGAAAAGCGCGTCGGCATTCTGGAAAAAAAATTCCTGTCGGGAATCAGGCAACTGCCCCTGGATGCTGAAAATATAGTTGCGAACCTTTCCCAATTAAGAACAGATGCCGACATCCCCTTTATTGCCTCTGATCGGAATGTTCTCAACCTTCCGGGGGTCGGCAAGAGCCTTACCTTCAGAACCATCGGCATTACCAATGACGGCAGAAGAATTCTTGAATTTGATCATGACGTAACAAGGGAACACAGCCCGATTATAGAAAAAATAGGAAAAATCATTATCATTGAATCCAAAAGTATCCATGACTATCTTTTGCAGCTTGACAATATGGGAGAGGATGTGTCCGAATATGCTTCAATCTACGGATATTCCCTGAGTGAAACAGAACCCAGGATGCCGATCTTTGAGTATCCGGCCTATGACTATGAACCAACACAAAAAATAACCAACCTGGATCTTCAGTATTAGATTCATATTTTCATACAAAGCTGAAAATTTTAAAAAATTATGCCAGGGTCAGACCTTTCTTGTATCCAGAACCTTATTTCATGGGGCTATTCCTTCCCCTACCATCGGTGTTCTAGTATGGGCTATATATTTTTTGGAGGTGTTACCGGTCACCGATCCATTTGAAAAACTGGTATATGAGCCAAGGGCGCCATGACCTCCTTTCTACAGCCTGCTTATAATCCTTCAGCGATTTGGTGTACCAATAAACTGCCTGCTTGAGTTTTTTCAGGATGATGGAGAGGACCGAGGATTCCGAAATTTATGTGTCAAAACGACTTCAATCCCCTGTCCTGGCTTTTAAAAAAGCTCATTGTCCAGAATCAAGGAGGAGAGTGCAATTATACCGATAAGCTCTCCTCCATCCTCAACCGGAGCTCTTCTTATGCCGGCCCGGTGAATTAAACGGGCCACATATCGGATGTCCATGTCAGCCGGCACGGTGATAACAGGTTTTGTCATGATTTCATAGATATGAACCTCAGCCGGGGATCGACCGGGTATGATCACGCCTTTGATAAAATCCTGAACCACCACTATGCCCCAGGCATCTTCAATATTCCGTTTTTCGACAATAAGGCATGAAATTTTTTCAGACCGCATTTTGGCGGCAGCCTCTCTGGCCGTGGCCATGCCGTCAATGGACACGATTCCTCCCTTACGCATTACGTTTCTTGCCCTTATGATTGAGGTGCTGTCAGATGTCATGATTTTTTCCTTTATACAAATAAATATTATTGCTTAAAAATAACTTTTCCGAACTTCTTCTTCAAATTTTTCCATCTGGCTTTCCAGGCCAACAACATGTTCAACCGGTAGCACAAATGCAATGCCTGTTCCAGGTTTATGGAATTTCCCTGCTTTCTTTATAGTTTCCAAAATTTGGGCGATAAGATGCTCTTCCACAAGGAACATGATAATATCGGTCTGTGCCTCCAGGGATAGGCCAAAAAAAGTTTTCGCCTCTTTGATACCAGTTCCCCTGGCCGGTATGATGGTTGCTCCTGTTGCTCCTGCCTCCTTTGCAGCATCAACAATAGTGTCAGTGATATCTGCCTTTACCGAAGCTAAAATAAGTTTAAAGCGCATTAGTTTTCTCCATAAATTATGTTTTGCGTTTA
>JACNHV010000320.1:6963-8146 GCA_014383445.1 Candidatus Desulfobacula maris
GATGGTTCGGCAATGGTGGTTGCAAAGCCGATCATGGCCGCAAAAAGATACACCCAGCCATAGGCTTTCCAGTCTGCCTGGGTAGCAACTTCTCCTGCACCATAAATAAAGGCTGGATCAGACAACTGAGTAGCCATTATATTCCCCAGAGGGAAAAGTGCTTTTTCAAGTCCTGCCAGAAACAGGGCAAGGCCAATAACAACATAGACACCACCGACAATGAGACGACGCAGATGGGGAATTGGCTGGCGCAGAACCAGAAGCTGAAAACTGACAATTAAAATAATGATCGGCAGAACATCTCTACAGGTGGCAAGCAATATTTTGCTGAAATCATATATGAATTCCATGAAAATCTGTCCCTTTTACCCGAAAATTATAAGACCATAACCCATGACAAAGATCATGGGAAGAAGAGAAGCAAAAGCAATAAGACCAAAACCATCCACAAGAGGGCTTCGTCCTCTGATGGATGAGGCCAGTCCCACTCCCAAAGCCGCAACCAGGGGTACAGTGATGGTGGATGTGGTTACTCCGCCGGCGTCATAGGCTATACCAATAATCTCTTTCGGAGCAATGATGGTCATAAGCATCACAACAACATAACCGCCGATGATCAGATAATGAATGGGCCAGCCCCGGATGATACGCATAACACCGATAAGAATAGCCAGTCCCACGGAAAAAGCAACAGACATGCGAAGCCCAAAGGCATATTGCTTTAAAGATTCCTGGCTCGGATCAATAAGGCCCCCCTGGCCGGCAATCTCTGCTGCTTCCCAGGCCACAGCAATGAGGGCAGGCTCTGCCACTGTGGTTGAGAACCCTAAGGCAAAGGCAAAGCAAAGGAGCCAGAAAAGACTGCCCTTCCTGGCCAGGGCATGGGCCATTGACTCACCAATGGGAAACAGGCCCATTTCCAACCCCTGAACAAACAGAGTAAGACCGGCCACCACAAGAAGAGCACCAAAAATGACTTCTCCCATTTGCGGTAATGGCTGTTTTAAGACAACAATCTGAAAAAAAGCGATAACCAGAATAATGGGTAAAAGATCAGTAAATGCTGTCTTAAGTTTTTTCAGGATGATGGAGGTGATCATTACATTCCTCTAAAAATGGTCCCTGTTTAAATTAAATATATGAATAAAATAGGAGCTTGGTTTTGTCAAGCAATACACGAGTT
>JACNHV010000208.1 GCA_014383445.1 Candidatus Desulfobacula maris
GATGGTAAGATCCTGAAGATCTTTTATGAAAGGAAGAGTCTGTTCGTGAAACAGATCGCTGTCCAAGCGCGTTTTCTTAAAAATCTTGCCATTAAAGCGCCTCCTCTATTATCAACTATGTTATTTTATGGTGCACTTTGCCGTTTTAAATAACTTCTAATTGTTAAATTCCAGGACCTGGATGTAATCATAGTCAGCTCTCTTGATAGAATCCTGGGATCAACTTTGTCAAAGATTATCAGTCATGGAGGCCATTTAAGCAACCATTGAAATTATTGATGTGGAAATGGGCAAAGAGCCTGAGTATTTGACGGTAGGCAAAACACCCCTTAAAAGGGCGCATAAATTGCTGTCAAAGATAGATTCCATAAGGCGGAGCAAGGAACGGGGGTCTGTTGTTTTAGAGTCTGAAAATGACCTGTCCAACAAATATGTTGGACAGGTAGAGTCAATTTTCAAAAACCTGCCTAAGCCATTGAAATGGCAGTCTTTTCTGATGCATGATCTGATTTTATTAACCGACATTCTCTTAAATGTTCAAAAAGCCTCTGTAAAACACAGCTTACACAAGGCGAAGATATAAAAAACATATCTCATGATTATTCTTTTACAATCAAATCACAAATAAGTTTAAAAACATCTGAAAGTCTTAATATACCAACAACCTTGTCCTGTCTAAGTACGAGCAAAGACTGGTGGTGGCCCAGGATAAACTGGTGTATAGCCTCTGGTATGGGAAGGTCTTCGTTGACATATTCGCCCTCCTGGGGAGAATACATTATTTCCGTTACTTTTCTGTTTTTTGCTTTTTTTACAAGGGATTCACAGCTTTCATCCCAGAGATTGTAATTTTCAATAAGAGAATTAAGAAAATCATTGCTAAGCCCGAATCGTGATAATCCCATCTTGGCTAGGTGGTCTGCGTGTCCAAACTGGCTGTACTTGGGCTCAAGCGCTCTTAAAACATCCAATGCGCTGACTTTTCCGGTAATATTCCCGGTTTCATCATAAACAAGAATGGCCCTGTGTTTGTAGATATCTGTGGGTAATGTTTTTAGCGAGTTATAAAGGGTTCTGATTGCCTTTTCAAGAGTATCATTCTCATTTACAGTGGCATATTCTGATAAAGGAATCATGATCTCTTTAACTTTTTTAGTATTCATTTTTAGTATCCTTAAATATTATTTTATCAGTATTGGCATCCCCATAACAGGCCAGATAACTAAAACAGCAAATGCAATTACGATCATTAATATGATGCTGGCCGGGATTCCATATAAGAAAAATTCTCCCGTGGTAAACTGTTTTGAGTCATAGGCAATGGCATTGGGAGCAGCACCCACCAGAAGCAGGAAGGGCATGCCGGCGGTTACAAGTGCGGCAAACAAAATGACTTCAGGTGCCACTCCAAGATAGGGCGCAATAACCAGTGCAACGGGCAGAGAAATAGCAATGGCTGCCACATTCATGATAAAATTGGTCATCATCATGACAAAAAAAGCAATACTCATGACAAACACAAACCAGTGTGATTCCTGGAACATGGTCAGCCAGTTGATGGCCAGCCATTCTGCAGCTCCGGTTTGCCACAGACAAAAACCAATGCTCATGGCACCGCCAAATAGCAGGATAATGTTCCATGGAATTGATTCAAGGTCCTTTATATCCAGAATACGCAATACAAAAAACAGAATCGTTGAAACAAGAATGATGGCTGTTTTACCGACAGTCTTTAAAATGGGTACAAACTGTTCGGCAGCCATGACAGATATGCAGCCAAAAATGATTATCAGGGCAATGATTTCATTTTTAGTCATGCCTCCCATAGCATCATTCAATTTTTTTGCTTTTTCTCTGAGTCCTGGGATGGTTTTTCTTTCAGGTTTGAAAAAAACCATAAAAAATCCCCATAAGATGAATGTCATTATCCATCCAATGGGGAACATATAAAAGGTGAGTTCAAAAAAACTGACATCTCTTCCAATAATGTCTTTGAAAAAACCAAGTGCAACTGCTCCCCTTGCCGCACCCAGCAATGTGACAATACTGCCGGCACCGGCAACAAAGGCCATTCCGATGAACAAGCCCTTCCCAAATTTTGTAGGGGTATCATCATCTGAATACATGGCATAGATGGTCATCAGAAGGGGGTACATGGTCGCGGCTACAGCCGTATGGGCCATGATGTGGGTCAGGGCTGCTGTTACAACAAAACAGCCAAGATAGATCATGCTGGTCTTCTCACCTACAATCATAAGCATTTTGTATGCAAGCCGCCTTGTAAGACCTGTTTTTGTAAAAACTATTCCAATAACCAGAGAACCAAAAATAAAAAGAACGGAAGGTGTCATGAAATCTGTAAATGCTTTTTGTGCAGGCCGGACTAAAAAAAGAACCTGTAAAACCCCTATGGTTAAACTTGTGACACCAATGGGAACGACCTCAAAAACCCACCAGGTCCCTCCCAGAAGAAATACTGCCAGAGCTCCCTTGGCTTCTTTGCTCAGGACAAAATGTTTCCCTGAGGGATCGATGGCATCAGGCCATGGCGGGGCAAAATTAACAACAAAAAATAGAATAAGACCAATTAATAGAAAAAGTATCCGTTTCCAGTCAACATTAGAGTCGGGTAAGGCTGCTGTATTATAGCTCATGTTAATATTTATCTCCTAATAGTTTATATAAATCACCTAAGGGTCATATCCGCCCTTTAATTTTAAAATTTGTTCTAAATAAGATAGGAAATTGCTTCTTGTCAAGAAAATCTGAGAAAATGATAGTTTTTTTTATCCGCCATATCGCTGAAGAATTTCTTTGATTTTTTCCTCTGTTTGTTTTTCAACGATGAGCATTTTTTCTGCTTTTGCTTCTTTGATTTTTTTTGCAAGGGCTTCAAGGTCAGCCGGCTTTTCAAGGAAATCTGTGGCACCGATTTTCATGGCTTCAACTGTTTTTTCAATAGTGGCATAACCTGTAAGTAAAATGATCTGCAGTTCAGGTTTTTTATTTTTTATGGCCTTTAATGCTTCCATACCATCCATTCCCGGCATCTGAAAATCCATGACAATGGCATCAAATGACTCTTTTCCTATAATGGAAAGCGCTTGATCAGCAGATTCAGCAGTTGTCACCACCATACCCCGGGCTTGCATCCGTTCGGACATGATCTCCAGAAATTCTTTTTCATCATCTACAAGCAATACTTTTTCCGACATTCTCTTTCTCCTTATACTATTAATATGTCAGCCATATCAAATTGGCTTAAATAGTTAAATACATTTTGGCCACAAAAGACCAAAACCTGTATTTTTGTTGTTTTTTTCAATGGATATATTTAGATACGAAATCAGGGCCAGATCTTCTTTTGACCTGAATATATCATCCATTATCTCTTTTTTAACCCTGTTCATTGTAAACCAGATCAAAGGTTCTGATACATTTGTTCCAAATGAAATTTTCACCCCTTTTTCATTATCTGCCGCGCAACAGGCTGTTTCAATGGCTCTCCAGATCATGTTCTCCAGGAAAAACAGGTTTGTTGAAACCAGCATGGGTGCTACCGGAGAAATGATTTCCAGTACTGCCCCCTGTCTTTCAACAAGCCGGGATGCCAGGTCCAGAACAAAAATGATTGTTTTTTCAAGGTCTGTAATTTCCATTGCCTGATCAACACTGTGGGAAAACCTGCTCATTTTTTTTAATACAAGATCTGCTCTTTGTACCTGTCTTATCATCCGTTCCGAGATATCATTGATGCGTTCAAGTGAAAGGGGATGACCTTTTTTTTCGGCCATTAAGGAAAGATCTTTGAGCAGGCCCGCACTTTCATTGATAATGGCAAGGTTATTTTTAATTTCATGGGTTGCCGAGGCAGAAATGCTGCCAAAAAACCGAATACCTGCATGTGCAATTATATTTTCATTTTGTGCCATCACTGGCCTCACTATTCTTTAAGGGCAGGATTACAGTGAAACAAGACCCCTTACCCAGCCGGCTTTTTACCGTGATATCACCGCCAATTTCTTTTATCAGTCCGTAAATAATTGACAGACCAAGTCCTGAACCCCAATGATCGTTTTTCGATGAATAAAAAGGTTCAAAAATTTTATCGATATCCTCATCAGCAATACCTCTTCCATTATCGGAAACCATTATGGATATTTGGTCTCTTTTTTTTAATCTGATGGAGATAGAAAGTTGTCCGCCATCTTCCATTGCAGTAAAAGCATTTTCAATCAGGTTCAGAAAAATCTGCTGCAGGCTTCCTTTGTCACATTCAAAATTCGGAATTGTGTCCTTGTTATCAATTGATATGGTTATGCGCCTGCGATCGGCTTCCTTTTCAAGAAAGGCAAGCACCTGTTTTACGACTTCCCAAATATCCACGGGTTCGATACTGGGCTCCATGTGCCGGGCAAAGTCCAGCAGCCGCTGAGTGATGGTGCTGCACCGCTTTACCGTATCAAGAACGTCTTTTGCAAGGGAAATCAGCCGCTTATCCGAAGAAAAATCTTCCCTCAGTGTAAACAGATCCATAATCAACCCTGTTTTCTGGTTGATTATGGCCAGGGGGTTATTTATTTCATGGGCAACCCCTGAAGCCAGACGGCCGATGGAGGCCAGTTTTTTTTCATGTTCTGCATGGTGCAGGGCCTCGCTTCTTTTGCGATCTGCAGAATGAATACGCCCCACAAGATAGGTTGCCATGCCCATGATGGACAATAAAATCAACACAATACTGACAGCCAGGTATCCTATCAGCTTGAACCTGGGTTTGAACCACAGGTCTATTAGCCCTTTTTCACTTTTGGCCAGCACAAAAAATAAAGAGGAATCAGGTATCCTTGCATATCCTGCCATGACTGGTTTTTTATCTGGTGTAAGATCCTTCTCAATTCCGGCTTTTTCTTTGAATAGACTTGTATTGACAGCATTGGGTGTGCCCGTATTGCCGTAGTAAAAGGAGGTGGTTAGCAAAGTGCCGTCTTCATTGACAACAAATATATCGTTGTCCTCTCCAGAATTTATAAGGGTAATATAATCCATGGCAGTTTTTCCAGGGTCTTTGGAAAAAGAAATGGAAACGATAGCAGCATTCAACAGTTTTGATATGCTGCTTTTCACCTCATCTTCAATGGTCCGATGCGTGAGGCCAAACTCCACAAGGCTCATCACAAAAAGAGGCAAAAGGGCCATAAAAGAAGTAAATAGCACAATGAGCTTCCACTTGCGCGCAAAATTAAAACCAGTGTTCAGATGGTTGCTGGCACTATCCCGATGGTCCCAGGATGCGGGTTTAAGTTTTTGCAATTGCTTCATGATTTTGTCTGTCAATTTTAAAAATACGTCCCATACAGCAGTTTATTCAACTGCCTTAATTTTTTTATATGCCTTTTTCAGGCTTTCACTTAATAAGTTGATATCAACTGGTTTTTGCATATATGAAAAGGCACCCAGGTCCATGCATTTTTTTTTGTCCTGTTCAGATCCATGACCGGTCATTACAATCACCTGGATTCGAGGGCAGGTCTGTTTTACCTGTTTTAGAAGTTCCATCCCATCAATCCCGGGCATTTTTAGATCAATTATCATCACCTCAGGCTCATCGCGTTGAATCTGAGCCAGCGCTGAGTTTCCATCGTAGACAACGGCAGTGCCCATATCCCTCATTCGAAGACGTTCTGACAGAGTTTGTACAAACTCTTTTTCATCGTCCACCAGAAGGATTTTTGAAGGTACTTCGACATTGCATTTTTCAGACATATTTAGCTGGTGGTACACCTGGGTTTCCATGGCATCATTTTTTGAGGGCTTGATAGCTGCTGTAAGTATTGCATTCTGCTTTTGCATATGTTACCTAAAATGAGTTTGCAACCAACCGAAATGTTCGGTGGATTTTTGTCAAATTATTGAAATCTGCTATAAAAGTCAATGTCAAACATGAAAAACAAGATACCTGAAAAAGCAAGACTGCTTGAAAAACTTAGAAAAAATGGATTTATGGTCCCGGATTTTATTTATGTGTCAGCTGATAAATTCATCAACGAAGATTTCAGCCTTCTTGATTTATTTTTAGACAAACACCGTGAAAGTTATAAGGTCATTGCAAGAAGTGCTCATCCCCTGGAATCTGAGTATAATGGCGGTACCTTTGATTCCATTGAAACATATGCGGATATTGGCGGAATAAAATATGCGCGAAACCGTATGATTAAAATAGCCGAAACTTCGAAACAACTATCCATCCAGCGACAGCAGAAGTTCAACAACGCACCTGAAATTGATATTAATGAAATGGGCATTGTTGCCATGCCTTTTGTTAATGGCTCCAGTGTCATGGCAAAAATGATTTTTAATAACTGGGAATTCGGTTATTGCAGAAACCGCACGCATAAGGTCCAAAGCGAACCCTTCATCACCAAGGTACCCCATGATCAAAGGCTGTTGAAACTTTCAGAAGACATACAAAAGGCTTTGGGGTTTAAATGCGAGATCGAATATATTATTTCCGCTGAAGGAGAGATTTATGTGGTGCAGGCCAAGGATATCTCAAATATAGATACTTTGGAAGAAAAAGAGAATGAGTGTTTCATAAAGCTTGATGGCATCAGGCGCATGCGAAAGCGGAGAAATTACAGGGAAAGGCCGGTTTATGTAATGGACAACAAGGCCTTTTATATCAATATCATCAGCCAGTGCGAGGATTTCGTCCAGGAAGGCAAAGAGCCAAAGCCTGATATCAATGACGTCATATCCAGCATAAAGGCGTATGAAAAGGAACTTGAATCTTTTGCTCTGAGGCACCAGCGGTTTGCTGTGCTGGGGTTTTCCATACAGGACTCAAGCGAGCTTTACCAGATCGCCACCCATTACCTGGAAGAGTCTCCTGAACTTCAGAAAATTCTGTCAAAAGCCCTGCACAAAAATCTTTACAAAATTGATATTTTTCTGGCTGAAGCAGACACATTGATTGCAAAGGACAAATTCAGAATCAACCTGTGCAGCCATGATGCATATGGTATTGACACAGTACGAAATCCCCTCTGGTCAGCCTATTGGAGTGTCGACCGGCATGATGAGGTAATCAAAGAATTTTTACGTCTTGGGTTTAAGACCGGTGACACCATTGGAATTGATATTGATGCTGAAGGCAGGCCCATAATTTCTCGTCACTAACCCCTGGCTATAAGAATATTCTCTTGACAAAAAATAAGTTCCTTAATAGTAGTGGTTGTTATTTGCAAGGATAGGGGGAAAATATACAATGGAAATAATAATTAATTTCTAGAAAATGGGGAATTTATGGGTCATTTTTTTCTATCAATACTGATAATTCTATTTGGCGGCTTTTTATCCCTTGTTTTAGCACGGCAAGTTAAATTAATGAGATTTACAGCTGTTTTTTTCTTAAGCATTGGTTGTTTTTTGGGGTTAATGGATGCTGTTTTAAAACTCATACAGCCAGGTATTGCCGGCGCATCCTTTAGATATTTGAATGTTTTTTCTCTTGCATTTAAAATGGATGAACTTTCTGGTTTTTTTCTTGTGATCATTTTTGCTATTTGTCTTATTGCCGCGATTTACAGCTTTCATTATATGGAGAATTCAAGAAACTCTTTGAGAACAGCGGTTAACTATTTTTTCTTCAGTATTCTAATTGCCTCCATGGCATTGGTAGTAACCGCAGCAAATATGATCACCTTCATGCTGTCCTGGGAAATCATGTCCCTGTCATCTTTTTTCCTGGTTATTTACAAACACCATTCAGCTGAAAGTCGAAAGGCCGGGTATCTTTATTTTATTTTTTCACATGTTGGGGCCATGTTCATATTTGCTGCATTTGGAATCGTTTATGGCTATACGGGTAGTTTTGGTTTTGAAGATATGGGTTCTCTTCCCGAAACAGCAAAAATTCTGGTATTTATTTTTTCATTTATTGGTTTTGGTTCAAAAGCAGGTGTATTTCCCTTTCATGTCTGGTTACCACATGCCCATCCTGCCGCTCCAAGTCATATTTCTGCGGTCATGTCCGGTGTCATGATTAAAACAGGTATTTACGGCATTATAAAAATGTATATTCTTTTGAATTTGCACACTGCTCTTTTTGGGAATATTGTTCTTTTTGCCGGAGTTATTTCGGGTATTCTGGGTATCGTATATGCCCTTGGCCAGCAGGATCTTAAACGGTTACTGGCCTATTCCAGTGTTGAAAACATAGGCATTATTTTAATTGGGTTGGGTGTCGGAATGATTGGCGTTTCATCGAAAAATCCTTTGATGGCCGTTCTTGGATTTACAGGAGGATTTCTTCACATTCTCAATCATTCCATTTTTAAATCCCTTTTGTTTATGGGTGCAGGAATGGTTCTTCATAAAACAGGAACCCGTTCCATTGATGCTCTGGGCGGATTATTAAAAAATATGAAAATTACCGGACTTTCAGTTATAATTGGCTCTCTGGCTATCTGTGGGCTACCGCCCTTTAACGGATTTGTGGGGGAATTTTTTATATATATCGGTGGATTTAAAGGTGTTGCTCTTGATAAATCAGCCTTTGTCATGAGTTGTTTTGCAATTATCAGCCTTGCTGTTATTGGTGGGTTGGCACTGGCCTGTTTTACAAAGGTAATCGGTATTGCCTTTCAAGGAGAACCAAGGACTGACGCTGCAGTTAATATAGATGAAAAAGGGCCGAGCATGCTTTTTGCCATGTCGATTCTTGCCTGTGCCTGTGTAATCATCGGTATATTCCCAAAGCTAATTCTTTGGATGCCTGTTAAAGCCGTATCAGCTTTGGGACTTGGAATTGGCCGTGTTCCTCCTGAACCATTTGGGCAGATGGCTGGAAATATTACACTTGCAGCAACTATTTTTCTTGTCTCTGTATTGTTGGTGACAGCAATCCGATGGTTTTTTTACAGAAATAAAACGATTACAAGATCAGGCACATGGGGATGTGGTTTTACTCAGCCAACGGTTAAAATGCAGTATACAGGGTCTTCATATGCATCGTTTATTCTTGATTTTTTCCGACCTGCCGCACCTTTAGACGAAGATCATCCAAAAATCACAGGACGATTCCCTTTAAATACATACTATACGAGTCATGTGAATGATATTGCAGAACTTCACATGAAAAGGGTAATCGTTAATCCAATTCTGTTTTTATTTGATAAATTAAGATGGATACAACATGGTGATATTCATCTTTATATTGGTTATATTTTACTGGCTATAATTTTGTTGCTGTTTTTTATATAAAATAAGGATCTTAAATGAAATTATTTGAGCGCAATTTTTTTTTCAATTTTAATGATTTTCGATTTTGCATAAATGGGAAGACTTTATGATTGAATCCATTATTCTTTGGCTTCTTGCAGTTTTGGTGGCACCTTTTTTCTCAGGGGTTATACTTAAAGTAAAGGCTTTTTTCGGGGGAAAAAAAGGGCCACCCCTTCTGATTAATTACTATACCTTGATCAAGCTTTTTAAAAAAGGATCGGTTTATAGTACCAGTACCACAGTCATGTTTAAGCTGGGACCCATCATTTCATTGGGAACTGCATTAGTCGTACTTATGTTTCTGCCCATAGCCGGACAGGACCCGATTTTTTCTTTTAAAGGAGATATTCTTTTTATTTTATATCTCATGGGTCTTGGCCGATTTTTTGTAATTGCCGCTGCCATGGACACTGCGTCTCCATTTGAAGGTATGGGTGCTGCAAGGGAAGCCTATTTCCCGATTATCTGTGAAGCCACAACCTTTATGATTTTGATCTTTTTTTATAGATTAACAGGTGAGCTCCAGCTATCGGCTTATTTTACAGAAGGGAACACCATCGAGTTGTGGAATTTGACGGGTGCGCCATTATTATTTGTAGTGATTGCATTTTTTATTATTCTTCTGACGGAAAATTCAAGGGTTCCTGTTGATGACCCTGCAACACACCTGGAGCTGACCATGATTCATGAAGTCATGGTTTTAGATCACAGCGGACCTGATTTTGGACTCATTGAACTGGGATCATTTTGTAAGCTTTTTTTCTATTCAACAATAGTTTCAAGGCTGATTTTCCCTTTTGATTTCGGGTCTTCAGCTATTGGTTTTTTTGTCTTTATCGCAGGACTTATCATAGTATATGTGGCAGTGGGTGTGACTGAATCGGTCATTGCCCGCTATAGAATGGACAAAGTTCCACAATTTGTCCTGACATCATTTGCTTTGGCCTTTTTTGCAACCATTATCACTTTGGAGTTTATCAAATGATACTACATCCGGTTGATACAATTTTATCACTTGTACTACTGTCTGTTTTATTTGCCTTTGGTGCAAGCCGGCTCCCCGTATTGATAAAGGTGATCGCTTTCCAGGGAATTGTAGTTTCCATGGTTCCTTTTTTTATTGGTCACGATATGAATGCCGGTGGAATGGTCTTCACCTTTGCAACTTTAATAATCAGAGGAATTATAATTCCCATGAGTATTTATGTGGCCATAAAAAAGGTGGACATAAAAAGAGAGGTGGAACCCATTATAGGTTTTCACGCCTCCATACTATGCGGTCTTGGATTAATCGTTGCAGCAACATATATCAGCAAACAATTGAATATTCCTTCCATCAGTGACTATAAACTTTTGTTTCCCGTCGCCATAGCGCTTCTGGTAACGGGAATGTTCCTTTTGATTGCCAGAAGAAATGCCATAGCCATGGTATTGGGTTATATAATGATGGAAAATGGTATTTATCTTGTTGGAACAACAATTTCAATTCGTGCCCGACATATTGTTGAATTCGGAATTTTACTGGATATACTTGCCGGCGTTATGATAATGGCCATTATACTTCAAAATATCAAACGAACCTTTGATGACGTTGATACAGCTAACTTAAGAACTTTAAAGGAATAGGTATTATTTCATGGTAGAGATCGTCTTTCTGGCTCCTTTCATAACAGGCATTATTGCTTTTTTTATTCCAAAAGCGATGGGCCGCAGGCTTTTAGTAGGTACTGGAGCGGTTCATCTTTTTCTTTCACTACTTCTTTGGAAAAATAGACCTGAAGCAATTTTTAATGATTATTTTGCAGTGACACCTGAAGGTCTGTTATCTCTTTTAGTTATTTCACTTTTATTCTTTCTGATTTCCATCTATACGATTGCGTATCTTAAAGAAAGTGAAATCCAAAATGAAAATATATTTACAGGGTTTATGCTCTTGTTTTTATCAACCATGACAATGGTAACCTTATCAGATCATATCATGGTAATGTGGATAGCTATTGAAGCCACAACACTTGCCAGTGCGCCCCTTATTTATACCCATAGATCTGCTGCATCCCTTGAAGCAACATGGAAATATATACTGATATGTTCCGTTGGTATTGCCATGGCGCTTCTGGGGTCGGTTTTTATTACACTTGCCATGGACATAGGTAAGGTAGATGCGCCCCTGTCTTTTTCAGCACTTACATTGGTGGCAAAACAACTGGATCCCATGTGGTTAAAAGCAGGATTTGTCTTCATATTGGTTGGATATGGGACAAAAATGGGTCTTGCACCCATGCACACCTGGCTTCCCGACGCCCATAGCGAAGCGCCCAGCCCAGCTTCCGCACTATTATCCGGTGTGCTTTTAAATTGCGCATACCTGGGTATATTTAAAACCAATAAAATTATGCATGCAGCAGGGTTAAATGATTTTTCAGGTACGATTCTCATTGCTTTTGGTTTGATTTCTATCCTGGCAGCAGCAACATTTATCCTGAAACAAAACGAATACAAAAGAATGCTTGCCTATTCCAGTATCGAGAACATGGGTATCATAGCAGTTGGAACAGGTATCGGCGGTATTGCAGCATATGGGGCGATGATCTGCATGATCCACCATAGCTTGATCAAATCCTCCCTGTTTTTGTCATCGGGGAATATTTTACTGGGGTATGGTGACAGATTCATTAAAAATACAGGAAATATGGTCAGCCGCATGCCCAAAACCTTTGTGGCTTTTTTCGCCGGGTTTGCAGGCATTTCAGGATTTCCACCCTTTGGTATTTTTATCGGTGAAATGTTTATTATTATCGGTGCATTCAAAACCGGCCACTATATAGCCGCAGGTATTTTTATTTTAAGCCTTTGTGTCATTTTTGCAGGATTTGCCAATCAGGTCATGAAAATTTCCTTTAATGATTCAGATTCTACAAAAACAATTGGCCTGAAAGAAAAGGCAAGCCTGGTTTGGCCTCAATATATATTACTTTTAACATCCCTGGTATTATGTTTCTATATGCCGGATACATTATATCAAACAATAATTGATGCAGTGACTGCCATTGGCGGAGGACTTAAATGACAACTGCTTTTATAGAAATTTCAAATGGTGAAAAGCTGGCAAGAGAACAGATCCCTCATCTTGTTTTTGATGAATTTCAAAAAAATGCCATGGAGATTGTAAAAGAAGGTGGAAAAGTTGTTCAGTATTTCGGCTATCAGGATGGTTCATCCATTAAACTTTTGGCTGTATTGAGAACTGACAAGCTTTTTATAGCGGGCTGTGATGCGCCGGACACATATCCTTGTTTTAGTCAAACCTGTGAGCCATTTCATATGTTTGAAAGAGAGATTGCAGAACAATTTGGTATAAAGCCTGAAGGTCACCCCTGGTTGAAAATGGTCAGGTATCATCCAAACTATAGAGAAAAAATGCCTGATGTTTTTGGCAATGATTATAAAGAAGATATCCCGGGCAATTATAACTATTACCAGGTTAAAGGTGATGAAATCCATGAGGTTGCAGTAGGGCCGGTTCATGCAGGTGTAATAGAGCCTGGCCATTTCCGGTTTAACTGCATTGGTGAAAGGGTACTCCATCTGGAAATACAGCTGGGCTACCAGCACAGGGCAGTGGAAAATCTGCTCTATAATGTCCTGGCAAAAAGATTGCCTATCCTTGCTGAAAGTATTGCCGGTGATACAGCTATTGGTCACAGCCTCTGCATGGCACAGGCTGTTGAAGCTCTGACAAAGGTTAAACCGGATAAAGGCGCTCAAATTATTCGAAGCATTGCTCTGGAACTGGAACGACTTGCAAATCATATAGGTGATCTTGGGGCTTTAAGCGGTGATGTTGCATTTTTACCGCCAGCCAATTATTTTGGACGTATGCGAGGAGATTTTTTAAATCTGTCTCTTCTGATTTGCGGGAACAGGTTTGGAAAAGGATTGGTGCGACCCGGCGGGGTTCGTTTTTCACTTTCCGATGATCTTCGAAAAACCATGGATGAGCGGCTCAAAGAATTAAAACCGCAGGTGGAACATGTTCTGGACCTTCTTTTTGCAGCTTCAACAGTGCGGGCACGTTTTGAAGACTGCGGTATTGTTAGCAATAATGATGCAGAACACTTAGGCCTTGTGGGACCGGCAGGCAGAGCCAGCGGTATCTCCTATGATGCTAGACGCTGTTTTCCCACGGAACATTATGGGCAAATAGATATTCCTGAAAATAAAAAACCATCAGGAGATGTATATGCCCGTGCAAGAGTTAGATATGATGAAGTATTGCAATCGATTAAAATCATTCAATCTTTAATTGATACACCTGTTGAAACAAATATTGTGGAGGATGTTAATTATAACCTGCCTTCCTCTTCTTTTGTGGTAACAATAAATGAAGCATGGCGGGGTGAAGTATCCCATGCGTTGTTGACGGATCAAAACGGGAAAATACTTCGATACAAAGTTAAGGATCCTTCTTTTCATAACTGGAACGGTCTTGCCATGTCTCTGCGGGATACGGGGATATCGGATTTTCCCTTAAATAATAAAAGTTTTAACCTTTCTTATTGTGGATTTGATCTTTGACAATAAGAAAAATAAAAAGAGAGTCTTAAATGCTCAATACACTTAAAAATAGATTTGAACAGGGTTATAGAACATGCAGCTATCCTAAAGAAAAACCTGCTGTATTTGAACGGTATCGTGGAAGACCCTTAATACAAAAAGATGTTTCTCAAAAGATAGTTGAAATGTGTGCAAATGCATGCCCCCAGGATGCCATTGATATTGGTTTAAAAAAAATTGATATGGGAAGATGTGTATTCTGCGGTACATGTGAACGCATCTCCAAAGGGGCCTTTGTTAAGTTCACTGGGGATTTTGAAATTTCCACTTCCAAAAAAGAACATCTGCTGACTGATGGAGATCTTCCAGCTCTTGCAGAACACTCAAAACAGCATTTCAAAAAATTATTTGGCCGGTCTTTACAACTGAGACAGGTGTCAGCCGCAGGCTGTAATGCATGTGAAGCAGATCTGAACGTATTGGCAACCCCGTTTTTTGATCTGGCCCGTTTTGGTATAAACTTTGTGGCATCCCCCCGCCATGCAGATGGCATTGTCGTGACGGGACCTGTATCCAGAAATATGAAAACGGCATTATTAACGACATATGAAGCGATTGCAGATCCAAAGGTTGTCATTGCCGTGGGAAGCTGCGCCCTGACAGGCGGCCCTTTTTTGGGAAGTCCTGAAATAACTGAGGGTCTTGACACTATTTTGCCTGTAGATCTTTTTATACCAGGCTGCCCTCCGCACCCTCTGACCAACCTTCACGCCCTGTTGACATTTTTTAAATAAAAACAAAGATTAATCTCTTTAATGAAACTTGTCAGTGAATTAGAAGTCATCGTACACTGTTTTGGAGTTCTTGCGAACAGATTTTGGCAGGAGCGCCAGCTTTTCCCTGGTTTGAGACAGGTATTTTGTCAGAGCGCTTTCATCTGCCTCAAACAGCTTGATGCCGACAATGGTTGCCACTTCGAAAACGACTCCGAGTTCACATTTGAGATTGCATTTTTCAATGCGTTGCAGCAGACTCCTGGAAATACCAGCTCGATCAGCCAATTCCTGAGCAGTAAGCTTGCGCTCATTACGCGCTTCTCGGATCAACGCGCCGAGCAAGGCAGCCGCATCACGGCTATAACGTGAGTAAATACGTGTGATAGATTTTGCCATCATCTTCCCTTTGGTTCTCATATAGATCATAAGATAGCTTAATGATCTTTATGTAAACCAGAGGTGCTATATTTAAATTCACTTGTCAAATAAAATTTTGGTTCATATATAGACCTTATGGTTCTATTATGATCCATATAAATAGCATTTGCTATAATCTGGCTTTATAAAAGTTTCAGGTTCCAGTTCCAGAGGCCGGGCCGGTCCTTCATTTTAATTCCATGAGGTATGGTTTCATGGATATTGACAAATAAAGAAAATCCAGCCTTTGTAAGTATTTCTTTTTTGGAAGTTAAATCCAGATACCAATTGGGAAAAACAAGATAATTATTGTTGTATTTTGATATCCACGCTGTTTCACCCATAGGGCTTGTAAATGCCTGGTCTGTTTTAAGATCCTTTGAAATAATTCTTGATATGCCCAAAGGCCAGTTGCCATAAATAACAACTCCCAAAGGCAGGTCACAGGCCCCGGGCAAAGAACAGAATGTCTCCTGGTCAAGCTCTGGGCTGACAATGGCACCGGAGAATCCATATTGTTTTAAAAGATTCATAGTCATGCTGTTGGTGATATTACAAAAAGGCCCGGCCCAGATATTTAATTTTTTTGGATTTTCAAAAAGAGACAATTGCCAGAAGGCATTTAAGACAAAGTTTTTTGCTCCTTTTTTGATGGCTTTGGCAATATACTCAGAACATATCCTTTCTTCACCCGGAAATAAAAGGGGATCCAGCCACAACCAGTTTTTGCCTGAAGCAGGGATTGAATATCCCTGGGTTGAAATCCATACACCTGTTTCTGAATGGTCATGCCCTTGTACAAGTTTGCCCCTTGAAAGAGTGAGTTCTTTGATTTTGTTCTTTGATTTTCTTTGGCTTTGAGAAGAAAAAATTTTAATTGTGTCCTCAACTGGTCGGATAGATATTTTTTCTATATCGTTCAATTCAGCATCAAGGCTTTTAATAACATTTGCAAGCTCTGATCCTCTCCGGTCTATGATATAAACCGGGGTTCCTTTTTTAATTTTAAATTTAGATTTTTTGGATAGAAAAAATTTTCCTTTTTTAGGTACAGCCCTGGTGACCTTTTGAATATCATGGAATAGATCATCTTCAAACCCGATTCTTAGAAGATCTGAAGGCATAAGAGCCTCTCTTGTGATAAAAAAGGGGGCAACAGGATTTTGTATTCTTCCTGCAAAAAGTCCTGAACCTGTTTCTGAAGAGTGATCCAAAGGATTCATTATTCTCTGGGATAAAAGATTATAATGGGAAAATTCTCTTCCCATGGCATAATCAAGGTAAGACAGTGCTTGTTTTTTATTTTTTGGATCATCTCTTAAGAGTTTATAGGCTTTAACCGTGTAATAAACATAATGGGGGCTTTTTTTCCGGCCCTCTATTTTCCAGGTCGTTATTTGCGGGATTTGTTTTAATATTTTTACCAGCACATCTGCGGAAAAATCCATACAGGAAAAATGTCTTTGTTTCTGACCTTTTTGTTCATACATTCTTCTGCAGGGCTGGACACATCTTCCCCGAAGAGAACTTTTCCCGCCAAACCATGAACTCCAATAGCACCGTCCGGAAATGGAATAACAAAGCGCCCCATGTATAAAGACTTCAAGGTCAATATCTTTAGGAGTATTTTCAGCCATAAGCTTGATTTCATCAATGGTAAATTCCCTGGGCAGAACAACTTTTTTGAATCCCACTTGTTGTGCTGTTTCCAAAGCAGAAGGAAAGGTGCAATTGCCCAAAGTAGAAAGATGAAATTCTTTTTTAAATCCAGCTTTTCTGGCAAGGGATACCATGGCAAGATCCTGAACAATCAGGGCATCAAAATCAACGAATTTACAGAGCTTGCTTAGAATTTTGCTAACTTTTTCCTGCTCAGATTCTTTGATTATTGAATTAAATGCGATGTACACATCGATGTCTCTGGATTTGGCAAGCCTGGTTAATCTTGAAAGTTCTTCAATGCTGAAGTTGTCTGCTTCCATGCGTGCAGAAAATATTTTCAACCCGCAGTAAATGGCGTCTGCACCTGCAGCAACAGCAGCCAAAAATGAATTTTTATCCCCAGCAGGTGCAAGGATTTTGGGTGTTTTCAAGTTTATTTATACCTTCCTTCATTAAGGTCGTATATTTTATCAAAAAAATTATGATGAAAAACATTAAGGACGCCAAGATTGCTTTTTTATACACTTCTTGTCTTTCATTGTTTAAAAGTTTAAAGCTAATTTAAAAAACCAGTATTGCAATTTTTGAAAAATTTGTCAAAATAATGAAAATATTAATAAACACAAAAACAAGAAAAGGAGAAAAATAATGTTTGCAAAATGTAATCTGGAAGGTTTTTTAAATCCCTTTGATGGGGTAGAATTAAAAACCCTTGTATATGGTGAGAATAGTTCATTAATACGTTTCCATTTAAAAAAGGGAAAAGAGTTACCCAGTCACTCCCATCCCCATGAACAGACAGGTTTTCTTGTTTCCGGGAAAATCAAATTATTTATTGAAGGAGAAGGTTTCATGTCAGAACCGGGAGACTCATGGTCCATTAAAGGCGATATTGAGCACAGAGCTGAAATCATAGAAGATTCAGTGATAATTGAAGTGTTTTCCCCCTTAAGGGAAGAATATCTGCCCAAATAAAATTAATTCCCGTCGATACGGTAAATATACTAAATAGTGTCTGACTGAAAATTTGAAAATTTAAAAAACCTATTATCCGCTGCAAATTGAGTACAAACCGGACACTAAATGCAATATGGGCTTTCAGATAATATATCTGAAAGCCCATATACTCTTGTCTCTTATATATTTCTATGGTATGAATTTTTTAATTTTTTCTATGATATTTATAAGCGGTATTTATAAATAATTAAATAAAAGGATTATACCTATGGATCAGCTAAAGCAACTGAATGAAAGAATCATCAGGCGTGTTAATGTCAATTTAGAGGAATTTGATTTTAATACTGAAGATTTTGTTAGAAATTCTCTTGAATATGATAAAATGCTGGAGTTTTACGCATTTTATGGGATCACATCCCAACATCCTATTTATTTTCATTTCAAAAATTCCAATATTGCCGGCAGTTATTTTCTTGGAAAATGTTATGTTGGAAGATCAGCCATTTATAAAAGTGATGTGAGAGGAGATGAACTAAAAAGGATGGGTGACACTATCCGGTATAAAAAGGATGTTCCTCTTGTTGAAGATGAAATGATCACGATAAGGGACAGTCTTCTTTATAAGACACTTGTTCACAGCAACTCTCACAATCTTGAGAGTCCTGAACAATTTGGTATCCACAATACCATTGCTGCTCATTATGTAAATATTCATGGGACAACCCTTGAGGGATGTTTTTTAGGTCCTTTTGCAACCGTGGATCTTATGAATCTGCATTCCTGCATTGTGGGTGAGTTTTCATATGTTCAGGCAGGAGAACTTTTCCATAGGAAAATTGATCCTGGAACAGTGTGGATACGGAGTAAGAATTTTGAGTTTAAATATAAGTTTAATAAAGAGGTTTTGGACAATTTTGTAGGGGTAAATTCTTCATACCAGCCCCGCGGAATAATCTATGATTTTGTTAAAGAACGCGAGCAGGATTATGAAAAGTTATTTGATGTAGTGAACCTTGAGCCTATAAAAGCCCCAAATAGCTCTGCCGTCAACAGATATGCCTTGATTCAAGGCAAAACACAAATTGGTGAAAATGTTCTTATATCTCAAAGGGCTTTTTTAGATAATGCTGTAATGGGCAATGGTTCCAATGCACAGGAAAATACTTATATTATTCATTCAAATCTTGCCGGTTTGTGTATCACAGCTCATGGCGGAAAGATAATACATGCAGATATCGGTCTTGAAACCTTTGTTGGATTTAATTGCTTTCTAAACGGAAAACCAAATGCACGAATTGAGATCGGCGAAGGATGTATTATTATGCCACACACCATTATAGATCCTCATACTCCGCTCAAAATACCTGATGAACATCTGGTGTGGGGATTTATCGGGTCTGAAGAAGATGTTGAAAATAATACCCTTTCTCTTGATGCGCTTGCTGAAATAAGGGATACCCTGAGAATGGGGAAAATGGTTTTTACCGGTAATGGTTCTGTTTTTATTGATGCCTTCCGCAGGAGGATCAGTCAGATTTTACTGGCAAATGGTGCGTTGTTTAATAACGGTGAAAACCGAGGCCACGCTCAAGATGATCAAAATATATCCTTTAATACTATTCAGCCCTATAGAACAGGAGAGCGTAAGGGCTTGTATCCTTCCATCAGGATTAACCCGTAATTAAACAAGAAATGATGAAGATAAAAATTCCTATTAAAAGATCCATGACTTTAAAACCTGGAAGCATGTTAGGTGTGTGTGCTCCATCTGCACGCTTTGATACTGAAAAATTAAATCTGGGAATTGGGGTATTAAAAGAATTAGGATTCAGGGTTAAAGTACCTGTGGAAATCTTTAAAAAGAAACGTTATCTTGCAGGTGATGACATGGTTCGGGCAAATGTTATTAACAGGCTTTTTGCAGATCCTGCCATAGATGGAATTATTTGTGCCCGGGGTGGTTTTGGATCGATCCGAATTCTGGATCACCTAAACTGGAACATTATCAAGCAAAATCCCAAGCCGTTTATTGGATTTTCTGACAATACGGCAATATTACTGGCTATCATTGATGAAACAGGAAATTCAGTTATCCATGGCCCAAATGTTGTTTCACTTGCCCAGGCCCAGGAAGAGACCATTGATGCGTTTTATAAAACTGTGAATGGTAGTTTTGACAAAATTGATATGATAAACGGCCAAATCCTAAAATCCGGCAAGTGTACAGGTGTCTTAAAGGGAGGGAATATGGCTACCATGTGCCACCTTGTAGGCACACGGTTTCAACCGGATTTTAATAATACTGTTTTATTTCTGGAAGATATTGGTGAACCAGCTTATAAAATTGATCGGATGCTGACACAGATGAAAATGGCAGGTCTGTTTAAAGGGATTCAAGGTGTGATTGCCGGAACCTTTGAAAATTGTGATAATGATGAGTATGTAAAAGAAATATTGCTGGAAATATTTGAGGAATACAATATCCCGATTTTTTCAGGGCTTGATGCCGGCCATGGAAAGGTTAATCTGCCTTTATGCATGGGAACCCATATTAAGATGGATACAAAATTAGCAAAAATCCAATGGGTTTAATTTATATGGGCAAGGACAGAATTTCCAGGAAAATAGAAAATGCAATCTCCCAAGGTATTTTCCCCGGGGCAGTCCTATTGTGTGCGAAAAATCAGAAAATACTTATCCATGAATCTTATGGCATGGCTGATATTTTTGAAAAAAGAAAAATGAGAAAAGACAGTGTTTTTGATCTTGCTTCTTTGACTAAACCTTTGGCAACAACCCTGGCCTTATCCAAGCTCATTGAGAGAGATCAGGTCTTTTTGGATCAGAAAATAGGATCAATTCTTGCAGAATTTAAAACAACCCTAAAAGCAGACATTACAATTGACATGCTGCTCAGGCACACTTCAGGGTTCCCGGCTCATCGTGAATATTTTAAAAAAATCATAAAGACAAATGAAAATCCCAGACAATATCTAAGATATCTTCTGGTCCATGAGGTCCTTGAAAATAAAATTGATGAAAAACAGGTCTACAGTGATCTGGGATTTATGGTCCTGTCATGGATTATAGAAGAAATTAGCTGTCAAAGACTGGATCGATTCGTTTCAAAGCAAATATATTCTCCCCTTGAAATTGATGATCTGTTTTTTCTGGAAACAGGCTTAAAGAGTAAAAAATTTATACAATACCGCCAAAAAATTGTGGCTACCCAGCAATGTCCCTGGAGAAAAAAAGTGATTGTGGGAGAAGTGGATGATGATAATGCCTGGGCTGCTGGAGGAATAGAAGGGCATGCAGGGCTTTTTGGAAATGCCGGTTCAATCCATAAATTGTGCTTTGAAATATTAAAGGCATTGCAGAATAAACCCACCAGGGTTTTAAGGCCTGATATTATACAAAATTTTGTATCAAGAAAAAATAAGCATGACATGGTAGCAGGATTTGATACCCCTTCAAAAGAGGGTTCCTCTTCAGGTAAATATTTTTCAACGTCATCCATAGGGCATCTTGGATTTACAGGCACCTCTTTCTGGATTGATCCGGAAACCGGCTTGATAATTATTTTTTTAACCAACAGGGTACACCCTTTAAGATCAAATGAGGGTATAAAAAAATTCCGCCCGCAAATGCATGATTTGATATTTTCTGAATTAATATAAAATATTACGGTGTTAAGGCGTTTTGGACTTGTAAAAAATAGTTAAGTTTGTTAGCAAATACTGTTTAATAATATCTTTTGTATTTGATTACAATTTATAAATTTTTGTTTGAAAGAGGTAAAATGAATTTTATAACAGACACTTTACTCGGAGCTTTTTCTAATGATCTGGCCATTGATCTTGGAACTGCAAACACACTTGTTTATGTCAGGGGGAAAGGAATTGTATTGAGTGAGCCCTCTGTGGTTGCTGTTAGAACGGATGGAAAGGGGAAAAGCAGAGTGCTTGCCGTGGGTGCCGAAGCCAAAAGAATGCTGGGTCGTACACCGGGTAATATTGTTGCCATAAGGCCCATGAGAGATGGTGTGATTGCTGATTTTGAGGTCACAGAGGCAATGTTAAAGCATTTTATCCGAAAAGTTCATAATAACAGAAAAACCCTTGTCCGCCCGCGAATTATCATAGCAGTACCATCTGGTATTACCCAGGTGGAGAAAAGAGCTGTTAGAGAGTCAGCAGAATCTGCCGGGGCAAGAGAAGTTTTTTTAATTGAAGAGCCTATGGCCGCAGCTATAGGTGCCGGCCTTCCCATTACCGAACCGACCTGCAGTATGATCGTTGATATTGGTGGCGGTACAACGGAAGTTGCCGTGATTTCACTTGCCGGTGCAGTTTATACACATTCTTTAAGGGTTGCGGGTGACAAGATGGATGCCTCCATAAGCCAGCATATAAAACGAAAATATAATCTTCTCATTGGAGAGAGAACCGCAGAAATAATTAAAACAACTATTGGAAATGCATATCCTGATCCTGAAAATCTTGAAACCATAGAGGTCAAGGGCCGCGACCTTGTTTCCGGTATCCCTAAAATACTTACCATTGATTCCGAAGAAGTTCGAGTCGCCATTTCAGAACAGATTGATGCCATTGTTGAAACGGTTCGCATTGCACTGGAACAGACACCTCCTGAGCTTGCTGCAGATATCGTTGATAATGGCATTGTTTTAACTGGTGGGGGCGCTTTATTGAAAAATTTGGATAAATTGCTCAGAGAAAAGAGCGGGCTTCCCATTATTGTAGCCGATGATCCATTAACCACTGTTGCTACGGGTTGCGGGAAAGTCCTTGACAATATCAATATTTTGAGAGAAGTCGTTATTAACTGATTTAATGTTTTCGCAAAAACTGATTATTTTTGTTGGGCTTGCTCTCTTTATTGCCATTAATTTTACCGCAATGACCATGAGCAACAAAGAATTCTTGCCGACCAACGGCATTGAAAGATTATTTATTACCATTACCTCTCCTTTTCAGATGGCCGTTACTAAAACCATACATTTTATTCAAAATATCTGGAACACTTATTTTATGTCGGTCCTTGCAGTTAAAGAAAATATTGAATTAAAAAAACAACTTGGGAAAACAATAGAAATAAATAATCGGTATGTGGAACTGGAACTCGAAAATACCCGGCTTAAGAAATTTCTTAATTTTACAAGCACAATGCCGGACACATATGTTGCAGCTCAAATCATTGCAAGGGACCCATCCCCCTGGTTTAAAACCATTATGATCGATAAGGGCACACAAGATGGCCTGGTCAAAGGAAGCCCTGTGCTGGTTCCCGAAGGAATTGTCGGTCAAATAATCAAAGTTGCAAAAAATTATTCCAGAGTTCTTTTGATTACGGATAGAAACTCTGCTGTTGATTCCTTTGTACAGAACTCCCGTGTCCGTGGAATTGTAAAAGGGAACAATGAGGACAATTGTTCTTTTGTATATACATTAAGAAAGGATGAGGTAAAAGAGGGCGAAATGATTATTTCATCTGGTTTGGATCAAGTGTTTCCCAAGGGTATGAAAATCGGCAGAATTTTAAAAGTGACAAAGGTTCATTCTCAACTTTTCCAGGATATTACCCTGGAGACCAGCGTTGATTTTAATAAAATAGAAGAAGTTCTTGTATTTAAAAATAACAGATAAATCGTTTTGAAACGGGTCAATAATGAATGTAGTTTTTTTCTTGGTTTTCACTTTATTTTTAATCGTTCTCCAAACGATTATCCTTCCATCATTTTCCTGGTTTGATCAGTGTTTTGACCTGCTGATTATTGATGTTCTTTTTTTAAGTTTTATTTCATCTCACTATTCAATGGTTTTGGCCATCATTATTATCGGATGCGTGATGGACAGTATTTCTGGTGTTCCGTTCTGCTATCATACTTTTTCGTATGTGTGGATGTATATTATTGTGCAAATAGTCAAACAATTATTTTTTCAAAGAAACATTATTTTTATTTTTATCATCAGTATCGTTTCCATACCCATTCAGCATGGATTTTTATTGTTTTCAGTTTTTGTCCATCAAGGTGTCGATTCCATCTGGGAATTTAATTTTAATCTTTTGATAAGGCAGGTGTTTTGGGGCGTTGTTTTTATCCCGCCTGGTATCTGGCTGGTAAATGCCTTGTGGCAGAACTGGATACTTAAAATAAAATTTTTGCGAAACAACGTGTTTAAAAATACTGAGGATAGAATTGACCGAATTTAGTCAAAATCAGGACAGGGACTGGATAAAGCAAAGATTTATCATTGTAAGTGTATGTATCTTGTTTGTGTTTGCACTCTTGTTTCTCAGGCTGGTATATCTTCAAATTATTAAGGGTAAAGAATACAGGCTTTTATCTGAAAAAAATGCGGTACGTCTTAAAAGTATTAAATCACCTCGTGGTCTGGTCTTTGACAGAAATAAAAAATTATTGGTGGATAACAGGCCTTCTTTTAATCTCAAAATAGTGCTTGAGGATGCAGGCGAGGTTCAAGAAACTGTGAAAAAACTTGCCGAATTAATTGCTATGCCTTTTCAAGAACTTATGGATTATATTGCTCGGGAAGGAAAGGGTTCGGTTTACAAACCAATAACGTTAAAAAATGATATCTCAAGGGATCAGCTTGCCATTGTTGAAGCGCATAAATTTGATCTTCCGGGGATTCATATCGATATAGAGCCCACAAGATATTATATTTATAAAAAAACAGCTGCTCATCTTTTAGGTTATCTCGGACAAATAAACACCAAAGAACTGAAAACTGGCAAATATCCCAATGTCAAGTCAGGAGACTCAATAGGCAGATATGGTATTGAAAAAAGTTTTGAAAACTATCTGCAGGGGAAACAGGGCGGAAGACAAGTAGAAGTCGATGCCAGTGGCAGAACAATTAAAATTTTGAGAACTATTGAACCTGTTGCAGGGCTAGATTTGTATCTTACATTGGATCTTGATTTACAACAGACAGCAGAAAAATCGCTTGAAAATAAAGCCGGAGCCGTAGTTGCCATTGATCCTGATAATGGAGATATTCTAGCGCTGGCAAGTAATCCCAGTTTTGATCAAAACGATTTCATTGGTGGTATAAGCAGCAAAAAGTGGAATGCATTGATGTCAGATCCGGGTAAACCAATGGTAAATAAGGCGATTCAGGCAGAATATCCCCCGGCTTCCACCTATAAAATTATTACCTCCATTGCCGCTCTTGAAGAAAACCATATCACTATGAATACCACTGCATACTGCCCGGGATTTTTAAAATATGGCAATAGAACGTATCGGTGTTGGAATAAGAATGGACATGGTGAGCTAAGTATTATTAACGCTCTTGCACAATCCTGCGATGTTTTTTATTATCAGGCAGGTATTAAAGTCGGTGTGGACAAGTTGGGACAGTATGCAATGGGGAGTGGGCTGGGTAAAAAGACAGGTATTTTGCTGGGAAATGAAAAAAAAGGACTTGTTCCAACTTCGGCCTGGAAAAAGAAACTATACAAAGAATCATGGCAAGGGGGTGAAACACTTTCTGTGGCAATAGGACAGAGCTACAATCTGGTCACACCTCTGCAGATGGCTGTTTTAACTGCTGCTATTGGTAATGGTGGCACCTTGTACAGACCCAGACTTGTTAAAACAATTAAAGACGGTCATGGGCTTGTGATAAAAAAAAATGAACCTGAAATTACGGGTGGCCTGCCGGCAAGCAAAGAGACATTGGATATAGTAAGAAATGGACTTTTGAAAGTTGTTCAGGGTGAGCGTGGGACGGCAGGAAGAATTAGACTGAAAGATATTGAAATAGCTGGTAAGACAGGGACTGCTCAAGTTTATAGTATGAAAACAAATGACAAAAGAAAAGCAGAAGATTTAAAATATTCTTTGCGGGATCATGCCTGGTTTGTCTGCTATGCCCCTGCAAAGAACCCTGTCATTGCAGTAGCTGTACTGGTTGAACACGGAGAGCATGGATCAAGTACTGCTGCCCCCATAGCCAGCGCTTTGATAGAACAATATATTCAAGGACCATTTAAAGAAAAAATATAACTGGAGTAGCCCATGTTTGACAGGCGGTTAATAAAGAATTTTGACTGGGGCCTTATGGCTTTAATTCTTTTAATCGGTATGGTGGGTCTTGGTATTTTATACAGTGCCCTGACCGCCGGAAATGAGACAGACCCCATCCACATTCTTTTTAAAAAACAGATGATCTGGATGGGTACCGGGTTTATAGTAATGATGATCATACTGGTGATTGATTTTAGAGACCTGGACAAAATGAATTTATTTATTTATACACTCTGCGTTGGACTTTTGATCAGTGTTATTCTTTTCGGGCAGCTTGGCGGTGGGTCCAGACGATGGCTTCTTATTGGGTTTGTCAGGATTCAGCCCTCTGAATTGATGAAAATTGCCTTGATTATAAGTCTGGCATCTGTCTATGCAACTTCGATTTCCAATACTGGATTTAATTTTAGAAAATTGATTAAACCGGCAGTATTATGTGTAATTCCATTTGTTTTAATAGTAAATCAGCCAGATCTTGGGACAGGCCTGCTCCTGCTTTTAATTGCCGGCTCAATCACCCTGTTCGTCAAGGTAGAGCGAAAAGTATTGTATACAGTGTCCGGTATTTGTATTGCTGCTGCTCCTTTGCTCTGGTATGGATTAAAAACTTATCAAAAATCAAGGATATTGACCTTTTTAAATCCTGACCGGGATCCCCTTGGTGCAGGATATCATATTATCCAATCAAAAATAGCCATTGGGTCAGGGATGTTGACAGGCAAGGGTTTTTTAAAAGGAACCCAGAATGCACTATCCTTTTTGCCGGAACATCATACGGATTTTATTGTATCCGTTCTTGCGGAAGAATGGGGGCTTATGGGGTGCAGCATTCTTTTATTGCTTTATTTAATTTTCTTATTCTGGGGATTAAATATTGCCTATAATTGTCGTAATATGTTTGGTTCCATTCTTGCGTTCGGTATCACAACAATGATTTTCTGGCAGATATTTATTAATATCGGAATGGTCATGGGCCTCATGCCTGTTGTTGGTGTGCCTTTGCCCCTGGTATCCTATGGCGGATCTTCAGTGATCACCAATATGGTGGGTTTTGGAATTCTTTTAAATATCAGTATGCGTAATTTTTCATCCAATTAAAAATTAAACTATCCCCCTAAAAATTCTTTACCAAGACCTGAAATATTTTGTTTTTCAATGTTGACAAATGATTGCCTGGATGTTACTCAATTCTCGATTTGATAGGAATTTAGACTTTTTTTGTGTAAAAATAGTCAGTTGTACATAAGTAGTTGATTTTTTTATAATTATTAACTGGTAGTGTGGATTTTTTATAATTATTAACTGGTAGAGTGGATTTTTTTTATAATTATTAACTCACGGAGGGGATTTTATGATAACTGTGATTCCTGATATATCTTTGGTATATCAGATGATCAATTTCCTAGTCCTGCTTTTTGTACTCAATCTGGTTCTGTACAAACCAATCCGTAATGTTCTTCTTGAAAGAAAAGCAAAAATTGAAGGGATGCAAGAGGGGGCTCAAAAAGCCTCAAAGGACCTTGTTGCTGGAGAAGATGCATACAAAGATGGGTTGAAACAAGCCAGATCTAAAGGATTGAAAGAAAAAGAAACCTTTATAGAAGCAGCATCTCAAGAAGAAAAGGAAATAATTGACAAGATTAACAAAAAAGCTCAGGCCAACCTTGTCGAGATCAAAAAACAGGTTGCTGATGAAACCGAGCAGGCCCGCAAAACGCTTGAAACAGAGGTGGAGGCATATGCCAAAGCTATAGGTGAAAAGATTCTGGGGAGGGCTTGTTAATGAAAAAGGATAGAGTGAATAATAAATTAATACAGGTTGTTTTTTCTGTTTCAACACTTGTGGTTGCAATCAGCGGTATTGCTTTCGCAGCTTCCCCAGGCGGAGAAGTGCACAACAATTGGCTTAAAGTCGATACCTGGAAATTTTTGAATTTTGGAATTCTTGCTATTGGCGTGTTTCTTATTGTGAGAAAGCCGGTTGCTCAATTTTTCTCATCCCGTGCAAAAAAGATAGAAGATGAGATTAAAGAGCTTGAACTAAAAAAAGAAGAGGCCCAAAAGAAACTTGTCGAATACCAAGCCAAGTTTAAAAATCTTGATCAGGAATCTAAACAGATTGTTGAAGATTACGTCAAACAGGGTGAAGAAGCTAAAACAAGAATTATTGCTGAAGCTTCCGCACAGGCTGAAAAACTTGAAGATATGGCCAAACGTAATATCCAACAGGAATTCAAGTCTGCAAAAGCAAAACTTCAACAGGAAATTGTTGAAAAAGCCATGGCAAAAGCTGAGGAAGTTATAAAAGCCTCCATTTCATCCGAGGATCAGGATAAACTTGTTGATGAATATTTGAAAAAGGTGGTGGCATAATGAAAAATTTAGCAGTTTCCAGACGTTATGCAAAGGCATTGATTCTTATCGGCCAGGAAGATGGACTGGCTGAACATTACAATTCTGAACTTGGTTCTGTTGTCGGGCTTTTTGATACACAGGAAGATTTTGAAAAGACATTGACAAATCCTTTGTTCAATAAAAATGACAGGAAAAAGGTTCTGCAGGCAGTTTTAGCTGCTACGGACTTGTCAGCCATCATGAAGTCATTTTTGATTCTTTTGTTTGATAAAGGCAGAATCGGGTTTTTACGAGAAATCGCTTCATACTATAACGATCTGGCAGATGAGCTTAAAGGTGTTGTCAAGGCCAGTATTGTTTCTGCAACTGAACTATCATCAGAAGCAATTTATAAGATTAAAGCAGCATTATCAAAAAAGACCGGAAAAAATATTGTTCTGAATGTTGAGCAAGATCCAAATCTCATAGGCGGCGTAGTTACTAAATTGGGTGATCTTGTTCTGGATGGCAGCGTGAAAACTCAGCTGATTAATATGAGAGAAACATTAAAAAAAGGTGAGAGTGTCTAATGGAAATTAAAGCAGAAGAAATAAGCCAAATAATAAAAGACCAGATCAAAGGGTTTGATAAAGAGGTCGACCTGAGTGAAACAGGTGTAGTCCTTTCAGCGGGTGATGGTATTGCCCGCGTATATGGTTTAGAAAAAGTTAAAGCCATGGAACTGGTTGAATTCCCCGGCGGAATACTGGGGCTTGCATTGAACCTTGAATCCGATAACGTTGGTGTCGCAATCCTTGGTGATGATAAAAAAATCAAAGAAGGTGATGTTGTAAAACGGACGGATCGGATTGCTTCGGTTCCAGTTGGTGAAGAACTATTGGGTCGTGTTGTTACCACAACGGGAGAGCCAGTTGATGGTAAAGGCCCTATTAATGCAAAAACTTACATGAATATGGAATTGGTTGCCCCGGGTGTTATTGCCAGGATGTCTGTTCATGAGCCCTGCTACACAGGTTCAAAAGCCGTTGATGGCATGACCCCCGTTGGAAGAGGGCAGCGTGAACTTATCATTGGCGATCGTCAGATTGGTAAAACAGCTGTTGCTGTAGATGCCATCATTGCTCAAAAAGATAGCGATATCAAATGCATCTATGTAGCCTGCGGTCAGAAAAAATCAACGGTTGCCCAGGTGGTTGCAGCTCTTGAAGAGCATGGTGCAATGGAATACACAACTGTTGTTATTGCATCGGCTTCAGAACCTGCTGCCATGCAATATCTGGCTCCCTATGCAGGATGTGCAATGGGTGAATATTTCAGGGATAAGGGTGAGCATGCCCTGATTATTTATGATGACCTTTCAAAACAGGCAGCAGCGTATCGTCAGGTATCTTTGCTTTTAAGACGTCCTCCAGGGCGAGAGGCCTTCCCTGGTGATATTTTCTACAACCATTCCCGTCTGCTTGAAAGATCTGCAAAATTAAGTATTGCAGAAGGTGCCGGTTCTTTGACAGCACTTCCGATTATTGAAACCCAGGAAGGTGATGTGTCTGCATTTATTCCGACTAACGTTATTTCCATCACAGACGGTCAGATTTTCCTTGATAAAGACCTTTTCTTTGCCGGTATCAGACCTGCCATCGACGTTGGCTTGTCAGTATCACGAGTTGGTGGCGCAGCCCAGGTAAAGGCAATGAAACAGGTCGCAGGTACGCTTCGTCTGGATCTTGCCCAGTTCCGCGAGCTGGAAGCATTTGCTGCATTTGGTTCAGATCTTGATGCTGCCACACAAAAACAGCTAACCCGTGGTGAGAGACTGGTTGAGCTTTTGAAACAACCTCAGTTCAAACCGCTTCCCATGCACAAAATGGTAACTGCTCTATATGCTGGAACCAAAGGATATATTGATAAGTACCCAAAAGAAGCTGTTTCAAAATATGAAGAAGGTCTTTATTCATTTGTTGAAAATCGTTTCCCTGAAATATTCTCTGGTTTAATTGAAAAACAAGAGATTACAGCAGAGATTGAAGGCAAACTGAAACAATGCCTTGA
Organism: Candidatus Desulfobacula maris; assembly: GCA_014383445.1. Classification (GTDB taxonomy): domain Bacteria; phylum Desulfobacterota; class Desulfobacteria; order Desulfobacterales; family Desulfobacteraceae; genus Desulfobacula; species Desulfobacula maris. Next base: position 30,130 of record JACNHV010000208.1, read on the forward strand.
AGCCTATGACGATGAATTCAAGGATACTGTATAGGTGCTTGGAAATATTTCGTGATATTATTCACTAACTTATAGGCAAAAAGGTAAATATAATGGCAACTTTAAAAGAAGTAAAATCAAAGATAGTCAGCGTAAAAAAGACTAGACAGATTACCTCTGCCATGAAAATGGTTGCCACTTCAAGATTGCGCGGTGCTCAAAACAGCATGGAGGCATTTAAACCCTATGCAAGCAAATTTGCTGAGGTTTTGGGAAGCATTGCCGGTAAATCCGGCGAGGATGCAAGTCCATTGCTTGTTCCCCGTGATGAGGTAAAAAAAGTGGCGCTCATCCTCTGTACATCTGACAGGGGGCTTTGTGGAGGTTTTAATACAAATTTAATTTCAAAAGCTGATAAATTAATTAAATCAGAGCTTGATGGTAAACAGATTTCCTTTATTTGTTTTGGTAAAAAAGGAAGAGACTGGGCAAAAAAACAATCCCAGCCCATTGAAGATGAATTCATTGGTGTTGTGGGAGGAAATTTTGAGTTCAGTGTGGCATCATCTTCAGGACAGAAACTGATAGACAATTTCCTTGCAGGAACTGTTGATGAAGTATATCTGGTTTATTCTGAGTTCATTAATATGGCAAAACATATTCCAACAATAAAACAGATTCTTCCCATTCCTTCTCTTGACGGTGTGTCCGAGGGATCAGCAGAAAAAGAAAAGGACAAAGATGGCCAGTTTTTACCGGAACATATCTGCGAACCTTCTTCTGATGCATTGCTTGGTGAAATGCTGCCAAAAAATATTTTTATTCAGATATATGATGCACTGCTCCAGACGTCAACCAGTGAACATGCCGCTCGAATGAGTTCCATGGAAAATGCAACCAAGGCATGTGGAGATATCATTGAAGAACTTCAGACAATATACAATAAAACAAGGCAAGCTGGCATTACAGCTGATCTTATGGATATTGTTGGTGGCGCAGAAGCACTTAAGGGATAAATTGTTAAGATAGTTAATATAAAAACAGCTTTATAGGAGAAAAAAATGGCTGAAAATATAGGAAAAATAGCACAGGTACTCGGCGCTGTTATTGACGTTGAATTTGAACCTGGAAAACTTCCTCCGGTTCTGACAGCTTTGACGGTTACTAACCCGGCTATTGGTGACATGGAAGATAATCTTGTAATCGAAGTGGCACAACACTTGGGTGACAATGTTGTCAGATGTATTGGTATGGACGTAACTGATGGTCTTCAAAGAGGAATGGCTGTAAAAGATACAGGTTCTCCCATCATGATGCCTGTTGGTAAAGCATCTCTTGGAAGAGTTCTTAACGTTGTTGGTAGACCTGTTGATGGGCTTGGTCCCATTTCCCAGGAAAAAATGCTTCCAATTCACAGACATGCCCCGGCTTTTACAGAGCAGGATACCACAGTAAGGGTTCTTGAAACCGGTGTTAAGGTTATCGACCTTCTCGTACCCTTCCCCCGGGGTGGTAAAATGGGTATGTTCGGTGGTGCCGGTGTTGGTAAAACCGTTATCATGATGGAAATGGTTAACAATATTGCCATGCAGCATGGTGGTATTTCCGTATTTGGTGGTGTTGGAGAAAGAACTCGTGAAGGTAATGACCTTTACCATGAAATGAAAGATTCCGGCGTTCTTCCAAAATGTGCACTGGTTTATGGCCAGATGACAGAACCTCCGGGAGCAAGAATGAGGGTTGCACTTTCGGCTTTGACCTGTGCCGAGTATTTCCGTGATGAAGAAGGTCAGGACGTGCTGCTTTTTATTGATAATATCTTCCGTTTTACCCAGGCCGGTGCAGAGGTTTCAGCGACTCTTGGTCGTATGCCATCTGCTGTTGGTTACCAGCCAACACTTGCCGTTGATATGGGTGAGCTTCAGGAGCGCATTACTTCAACTGATAAGGGTTCCATTACAGCGGTCCAGTGTGTTTACGTACCAGCTGATGACTTGACAGACCCTGCCCCTGCAACCACTTTTGCTCATCTTGACGGAACAGTTGTTCTCTCCCGTCAGATTGCAGAGTTGGGTATTTATCCTGCTGTGGATCCGCTTGACTCTTCATCCAGAATTCTTGATGCAGCTTATATTGGTGAAGAACATTATCATGTTGCCCGTGTTGTTCAGCAAACGCTTCAAAAATACAAAGAGCTCCAGGATATTATTGCTATTCTAGGAATGGACGAGCTTTCTGATGAAGATAAAATTACTGTGCAGCGCGCAAGAAAGCTACAGAAATTTTTGTCACAGCCTTTCCATGTTGCAGAAACATTTACAGGTACACCGGGTAAGTTTGTCAAGGTTGAAGACACTGTAAGATCATTTAAAGAAATTATTGATGGCAAACATGATGATATTCCAGAAAATGCTTTTTACATGGTTGGTTCTATTGAAGAAGTCATAGAAAGAGCAAAAACCTTATAAGTATCCGGAGGGATATCATGGCTGAGAAATTATTTCTTGAAGTGGTTACACCGCAGAAGGCAATTGTCAGTGAAGAAGTAGAAAGCGTAGTGGCACCCGGTTCAGAAGGTGAATTTGGTGTACTGAAAGGGCATACTACATTCCTTACATCTTTGAAGATTGGAACCCTTCAGTATAAAGATGCCAAAGGAAAGGAAAGATATCTTTTCATAAACGGTGGATTTGCAGAAGTTTTGCCGGATAAGGTGACCATTTTGGCTGAGTCTGCTGAGCGGAGACAGGATATTGATGTTGGAAGAGCAACAAAGGCTAAAGAAAGGGCTGAAAAGCGCCTTGCTGAAAAGCGTGAAGATACCGATCTGGTGAGAGCTGAAGCCGCTTTGAGGCGAGCTGTACATAGGCTTAAGATTAAATAGATACTTTGGAAAAATTTAGTTTGAGCTTAACAATATTACAATAGAAAAATCAAAGTGAAAAATAAAAATGGGGGTGCTTTAGTCGGTTTGAAGCATCCCCTTTTTGCATTGACGATCCAATGTTTTTTAGAAAACAGGATGTGCTAAAGGGGAGAAAGATGGGGTATAATGATGTTGGTGTTGTTATTCTTGCGGCTGGTAAGGGAACCCGGATGAAGTCAGATATTGCCAAAGTGCTTCACAAGGTTGGTGGTCAATGTATGGTTGTCCATGTAATTGAATGTGCAAGAAAAATTTCCCCGGACAATGTGCATGTTGTTGTGGGGCATCAGGCCCACAAAGTTAAAAGGGAAATCAATAAGTTTTTTAAAGTAAAATTTGCCATGCAAGAACAGCTTTTGGGAACAGGTGATGCGGTTAAGGCTGCCATCCCGGGTTTGAAATCTGATATTAAATATGTTGTTGTATTATGCGGAGATGTGCCTTTGATCCAGGAGAACACATTAATAAACATGGTGGAGGAGCATAAAAAAAAACAAGCTAAATTATCTGTTCTTGCAATTGATTTAGAGGATCCCACAGGTTATGGACGTATTGTACAAGATGAACTAAACCATATGATTTGCATTAAAGAAGAGGCAGATGCCAATGAAACAGAAAAGAAAATTAAAAAAATAAACACGGGGATCTATTGTTTTGATAAAAAATTTCTCATATCCGTTGTAGATGAAATAAGACCAGAGAACAGCCAGGCCGAATATTATTTAACGGATGCTGTTGAGATAGCACAAAAGAGACATGAAAAAATAGTGGTTATAACTATGGATGACCCCGGGCAAGTTATTGGTGTGAATACCCTTGAAGAGCTTGAAAAAGCTGAATATCTTATCCAACAGCATGGCAAATGAATTGCCTTGACTTTATGAAATATTTTGAATTATACTGAACACCAATAAACTTTGTGAGATTATGGAAATGGGTAACAAAGGTATTAAACAAAAGTTTGATGATATCAATGATAAAATCGATTTTATGATTGAATTTTGTCATGAACTCCAGCAGGAAAATAAGGAGTTGGTGTTAAAAATCAGAGGTCTTGAATCAGAACTTGATACAAAAGATAAGACTGAAAAACAATTTTCAGAACAAGATGAATTGATTCAATCTAAAATTGACGGGCTTTTGAAAAAACTGAATTATTTTTCAAATAGTGCACCAGGTGAGTATTCATCAAACCTATGACCGAAATTATGTCGGAAAAGGGATTTCATTGGATGAAATTGTTGTAATTGATCTTTTTGGAGAAGAGTTTAGATTTAAACCTGATAATCAGGTTGAAAATCCGGAACGGGTTGCACAATATTTAAAGAAATATATAAAAGAAGCTGAAGGAGCTTTTCAAAATAAAACCTTAGGAAAAAATAAAATTGCAATATTACTATTAGCAGCCATGAATTTGTCTAAGGATTTTCATGAACTTAAGGTGCAACACACTGAACTTGAAAAAGAGATGGATAAAAAAATTACATTCTTGATAAAAAAAATTGATAAAGGAATTGAATGACCAAGGAAATATCCATTGTTATAAATTTTTACCCCTGCAATGTGCGTGATTGTGAGACGGTCTTTGTCCTAACGCATAGTAAAAAGGGAGTCCACACTTTTACTGGTGTGCTAAGTTCCGGAAAGTCACGGAAAAGCCTAAAGGTATAATTGGACACCCACCTTTTGAACCACTGGTTCAAAGCCTTAACAAGCAACACGGCAGTTTGTGGGGGTAATTGTAACAATTAATAAGTCTTTTAATTCTATCCTTCCCAACATTTCATCCCATTTCATATTTTTACAATCATAATTTTTATAAAATTAGACCTTTATAAAAATTATGTTATAAAATTGGACAATTACAGCATGTTGTGTTGAGGTTAATATAATTTAGGAGAATTTTTTAATGGAATATACTGTTGTACTCTCATCTATTGCCGTGGTTTTGTTGGGGTTGGGAGTCGTTGCCTTCTTGGTTTTTAGAAAAAAAACGATTCAGGAGAACCTGAATATTGAAGAAGAGCAAAAACATATAATTGAAGAGGCCAAAAGAAAAGCGGAAACCCTGTTAAAAGAAGCCAGACTGGAAGCTAAGTCAAGGCTTTTGGAAATGAAGAGTAATTTTGATTCGGAAACGGAGGAAACCCGTGCTGAATTAAAAAAAGAAGAACGCAGGCTTTCCAAAAAAATTGAGAAGATAGATAAACAGGAAGAGCTCTTATCAAAACGGGAATTAAGTTTTCAAAACAATGAAATTGCACTTGAGGAAAAACTTGCATCGGTTACTAAAACAGAGAGCCAATATAAAGCGGTATTAGAACAGACCAAGAAAGAACTTGAAAAGGTATCAGGGCTTACCCTTGAAGAGGCAAAGGATCTTTTGCTTAAGGCCATGGAAGAAGAGGCAAGGCACGAAGGTGCCAAACTGATTAAAAAGATTACCAGTGAAGCAAGAGAGAATGCAGATAAAGAAGCCAAAAAGATCATCTCAACCGCCATTCAACGGTATGCCGGGGATTATGTGGCAGAGCGAACCGTTTCAGTTGTTCATCTTCCAGGAGATGAAATGAAAGGCAGAATTATTGGCCGTGAAGGAAGAAATATAAGGGCACTTGAGGCGGCTACAGGGATTGATCTGATTATTGATGATACACCTGAGGCGGTCATATTATCAGGGTTTAACCCGGTTCGAAGAGAAGTCGCCAGGATTGCTCTTGAAAAATTGATAGCAGACGGAAGAATTCATCCTGCAAGGATTGAAGATGTTGTTGCCCGGGCAACGGAAGAAGTGGATCTTGTTATTAAGGAAGCCGGGGAACAGGCAGCTTTTGATCTGGGTGTCCATGGCATTGATCCTGAATTGATCAAAGTGATTGGCAAGCTCAAGTTCAGAACCAGTTATGCCCAGAATGTATTACAGCATTCTATTGAAGTTGCCTTTTTGTCAGGCGCCATTGCAGCCGAGCTGGGGTTGGATATTAAATTGTCCAAACGTATGGGATTGTTACATGATATTGGAAAAGCCGTTGACCATGAAGTGGATGGTGCCCATGCCATCATCGGTGCAAACCTTGCTAAAAAATATGGTGAAAGCGAGCGTGTGGTCAATGCAATTGGAGCCCATCATGAAGATCAGATGCCGGAATCAGTGTATGATTACATTGTTCAGGCAGCTGACGCCTTGTCCGGTGCAAGACCAGGGGCTAGAAAAGAAAGCCTGGAGAATTATGTCAAACGGCTGGAAGACCTTGAGAATATTGCTAACTCCTTTGACGGGGTTATCAATACATATGCGATTCAGGCAGGTCGTGAAATACGGGTCATTACTGAGAGTGAAAAGATTAGTGATGAAAGTGCAGTGCTTCTTTCCCGGGATATTGCCCGCCAAATTGAAGAAAATCTCACATTCCCGGGTCAGGTTAAGGTTGTTGTGATTAGAGAAACAAGGGCAGTAGAATATACCAAGAAATAAAGGGTAAAAAAATATGAGTGTTTTATCAGTACTAAAGGAACGTGGATTTGTTGAAGACCTCACCCACAAGGAAGAGCTAGAAGATTATTTAGCCAATAACAAGGCAACCTGCTATATTGGATTTGACCCGACGGCTGCAAGTCTTCATGTTGGAAGTCTTGTCTGTATAATGGCTTTGGCTCATATGCAAAGACATGGGCACAGACCCATAGCTCTGGTTGGCGGTGGGACCGGCTTAATTGGAGATCCGTCCGGGAAAACTGAACTTCGTAAAATTATTACCCAGGAAGAGATTGATGAAAATAAAACCGGACTTCGGAATCAATTGTCCAGGTTTCTTGATTTTTCAGAGGATAAAGCTTTGTTGTTGGATAATGCTTCCTGGTTGACAAAACTTGAATATATTCCATTTTTAAGAGATATTGGCAGGCATTTCAGTGTCAACCGAATGGTAAAAGCAGAAAGCTATAAAGCTCGGATGGAATCTGAAGACGGGCTTACCTTTATTGAATTTAATTATATGCTGCTTCAGGCGTATGATTTTATGCAGCTTGCCAAGTCATATGATTGTTTTTTGCAGATGGGCGGGTCAGATCAATGGGGAAATATTGTTGCCGGAATTGAATTAACTCGTAGAACAATAGGAAAACAAGCCTTTGGGATTACCTTTCCTTTGATTACCACGGCAAGCGGTATAAAAATGGGGAAAACGCATAAAGGAGCTGTATGGCTTGATGCCCAAAGATTCTCTCCCTATGAATATTACCAGTTCTGGGTAAATGCTGATGATGCAGATGTTGTAAGATTCCTTGCTTTGTTTACCTTTTTGCCAATGGAAGAAATTGATCAGGTAAGCCATCTTAAAGGAGCTGATCTGAATAAAGCCAAAGCAATTTTAGCCTATGAAGCCACCAGAATTTGTCATGGAGAAGATGAAGCGAACAAAGCCTTAGAGGCATCAGTATCCATGTTTGGGAACATAGAGATACCCATGGATCTTTTAACCTCCAGCAGTATTCCAAGAGGTAGTCATTTGGTTACAAATGAGAAATCCGTGCCATTTTCATCCTATAATAAAGATGATGTTTTAGGGAAGATTCCCATAATTGACTTATTCATGGATGCAGGCTTGTGTAAATCCAAATCAGATGCCAGAAGGCTT
>JACNHV010000287.1 GCA_014383445.1 Candidatus Desulfobacula maris
TTTAGTTATGCCTTTTGAGATTTCCCCTTTCTTCAGTCAGATCATTTCAGAGATGGCACCAGTTTCGTGGAAACGATTGACATTTTTCAATTTTTCTTCAACATATTTGTCTGTTTTTGCTTTTCAAAATATCATAACAATATTCACCCTTTTTTCAGTAATATATCTGGTTATTAAAAAAAAAATAAGGATTTTCCACTTTATATTATTTGCAGGGGGCATACTGCTTTTATTCAAAAACCATCGTTTTATTTATGAAGCTATTATTTTATTTATTCCTATTATTAAAAATGGAATAGAGGGAATTTTATCAAAAGAAAACCAAAGCGTTGATAACAAGTGTCAGGTTTTGGGTTTAATTTGTATTGTCATTGTCCCCTGTTTGATTTTTATTAGTCATTTAAATTCAAGATCAAAATTTCCTGTTACATATAATCGGGTACCTGCCGGTATTGTGGGGTTTTTGAATCAAATCAACGTGGGTGGGAAAATATTTAATACGCCTAACAATGGCGGATATTATCAATGGCATTTAAACAGCAATTATAAAATTTTCATGGATCTTCAATTATCTCTTTTTTCTGATCTGGATCTTTTTAATTGCATAGCTTTAATGACAAACAAACAAATATTTAAAGATACTACAAAAAAATATGACCCATCATTTATAACAGCCAATATAATTGATTTTATTTTTGAAAATAAAGACATTAATTATGAAAAGCAGGAAGATGGTGGGCCTTATGTGCCAGTATTTTTTGATGATCGAGAGATTCTTTTTGTGAACAAAAACCATTTCCCGGATCTTGTTGAAAAATATGAATTAAAAGCTTGTCTTCCTTTTAAGCTTAATGAAGTTGATTATAAAACTATTAAAGAAGAAGAATTGCAGCTTATTGTTAATGAACTGCAGAGAATGGAAAAAATTTTTGACAAAAGTTTGAATGTAAATTTAACATTGTGTAAGGCCGCAATAAAAAGAGAAAATTATGAAAAAGCCATGATTATAGCTGAAAAAATAATTCAATTTCATCCTTCGATATATAATGGTTACTCTTTAAAAGGCCAGGTATACCTGGAAAAGAAAAATTATTCAGAGGCAATCAAATATTTTAAAAAAGCCTTAATAAAGTCAAACGGATATATAGATAAGGCGCTTTTTTATAATCTTCATATCGCATATTTAAAAACCAATGACGTTAAGAATGCATATAAAACACTAAGAAAGAGTATTAATGTATTTGCACAGGATACCAAACCCGACGACTTATATACTCTTGGTCTTCTTTCGATATTAATAAGAAACCCTAAATTATCAGATAAATACCTTTCAATGGCAGCTCTAACTGTTCCAGAAAATGATATTGAACTAAAAGAAAAAATCAGAAAAATGAGAAATGATTACAAAATTAATAAATAAATTAGCTTTAAATAATACGATATTCAAATAACCTTTTTAAAATAAACTTTATCTGTTTGTAATTAACAAGCCGTAATAATCTAAAAGCAATTTTCAGCCTGAAATAAAATTCTCTGAATGCCGTTGACTGCGCTTTTAACAAAAGATCCTTGGAAATGCCTATCGGTAGCCACTCCGGCTCTTTGTAGCTGTTTTTTTGCCAATTAGGGACAAACTTGCCCTTCAGGTCGGTCCAAAGCGCCGAGCCTGGAAGTACGTCCAGTAACAGGAACTGTGCACGCGATAACTTGGAATTTTTAGCAAAATCAATACTCTCCCTAATAGTTTCCTGGGTCTCTCCGGGCAAACCAAAAATAAAGAACCCCTGGCAATCAATACCCTCTTCACTGGCGATTGTAATCGCTTTTTCAATATCACTGATCTTCTCGCGCTTCTTGATATTTTTTAAAATTTGCGGATTGGCAGATTCTATTCCATAAGAAAAATAATAGCACCCACTCTCTTTCATAAGTCTAATCAAATCCTGATCAACCTTGTCCGCCCTAATTCCATTAGGGCAAGCCCATGTGATATTTATTTTTTTTTTAATCAAAAGTCGACATAGGTTTTCAACTTTATCACGCACCAAGGTTAAATTATCATCTTCAAAATGAATCTCTTTTACTCCGTATTTTTTTACTAATAATTCAATCTCGGCAACAACATTCTCAGGACTGCGAAAACGGATGCGACGGCCATAAAAACCGGGGCTGGCGCAAAAGGTGCATTCATACGTACACCCACGGCTGGTCATAACTACGCCTATGGGAAAGTTCTTTACAAGCGCACCATGAGGAGCGCGCGGATAAGAATTCGGATTAATCTGTTCCCAGTTCGGAAAAGGCAATTCATCTAAATCAATAACTATTTCACCATTAATGATTGAATCGTTTTCGCTTTTTAAATTTTCCAACGAATAAACACCTTGAATGCCATTATTAACAAAATTATTTTTCGCTAACTTACTAAAAGCAATTTCACCTTCTCCGCAGAAGACAAAATCCACTTGCGAGTCAACTAACGTTTGATAAGGTAAAAAGGTCGGATGAACCCCTCCAATACCAACCTTGTATCCTTTATTTTTTAATTCCTTTGCCAGACAAACTGTCTCTTCATAAAAAGCTGTCAGGCAAGTAATGCCAACAAAATCTGGTTTTATCTTATCAACCTCAGCACAAACAGAGGTTTGAATTTTACTATCACGGAGTGCGTCAATAATTATTGTTTCCACGCCTGCTTTTTTTAGATATTCAGACAAATAGCCAAGTCCAAGCGGAGGGGTAATTATGTGGCTATTATATTTTGGACGAATCAATACAATTTTCATAAAAACTCTATTAAAAATTTATGTTTCATTGCCCAGTTGCACATGGTTGACCTGGGCAATTCAACACCGACCCTGCAAAACTGCTTCTCCTTCTGGCAAAATGGCAGGACATCAGCAAATTAACCTGTCAGAATATGGGCAAGAAGCCCTGGGAAAGAAAGGACTATTTCTTTTAATATTTCAGCTGTTATTTATGTCTGCAAAAGCATCAATGTTCATGATCTGTATATAGTGGAAAAGAGCCTGTTTGATGGTGTTGCAGACATTATTGATACAGGGTACTGGACACTTGAAATATATTTGGGGTCCACCTCATAAAATCAGTTAGGCAGTGTCCATGTATTAGTTCTAGCTGGCGACAAAGCCGTGCCCTGAACAGCCGTAACGGTAATAAGTCCGTTAGCCGCAATAGTTGCTGTATAATCTCCTAAGTTGGGAACAGTTCCAACTGCATTTAACGGTAAAACATTGGCATCATTTATCCCGTTTGCTCCACAAACAAGAGCAACAGTGTTAGGTAATGCACCGCCGCTTTTAAGCAGATATATTCCAAACCCATTTGAAAGTCTGGACTTTACTTCAGCAATTGCTGCATCAGCAGCTTTGATTCTGGACTGATTCTGCAGATCCATATACTTTGGTACTGCAACAGCAGAAAGAATACCCAGGATTACAAGGACTGCAATGATTTCAATAAGTGTGAAACCTTTTTGATTTTTCAAAAGATTTTCTTGTCTCTTCATGATTTTTCTCCAAAAATTATTAAACGTTTATTAATTGACCCAGCAAATGACATTTTTGTAATTTTCAAATACAAAATTATTTGCTGTGTCTTTATCTTATTCAGTTTGATAGAGCATTTTTTATACCAATTTTGAAAACCTGGCGTTTATTTTTTTTCATCCTGTTCGTAGACACAAATATATCAATACATATTATAGATAAAATGTTTAAACTATCTCTATTCACTGGCTTTTATTATTGAGAGGTTTTTATTAAAGGAATGATATCTATACGGTATTTTTACACCTTATTTTATTATAAGGGCAGGAAACTCATGCAAGATGCCTTTTAAAATGCACAAAAAAATGGAGTTTTTACTCCAAATTATGTTGTTTTTGAAGAGAAGTCACATCTATCTTGTATTTTTTTATCCTGTGCCAGAGGCTGCGAGTATTTATGTTTAAAAGTTCTGCTGCCGCTACCTGCTTACCTCTGGATTTAATCAGGGCTGATATAATCATTCTCCTTTCCAGGCTCCTTAAGTGATCATCCATTGATACACCTTCTTGCAGACTGGTTCCATTTTGGGAAAAATTTATATTGTCTTTCCCATGTTCCAGAATATTCAATGGGAGATGGGAGATTTCAATTGTACCTGTGTCAGACATAAGCGCTGCCCTTTCAATGGTGTTCTTAAGCTCTCTTACATTACCGGGCCATGAATATGATTCCAGATATTCCAAGGCATCCTGGGAAATAGTCGCCTGTTCAAATGGATTTTTAAATGTTTCCTGATCCTTGGATATGTCATTATCTGTTGATTTAGATCTGTTTACTGATAGATTTTCAAGGAAATAGTATGTTAAATCTGATATATCATCTCTCTTCCTAAGCGGCGGCAATATCATGGGAAACACATTCAGGCGATGATAGAGATCTTCTCGGAATTTCCCTTTTTTGACCATATCAGGAAGGTTTTTATTTGTTGCAGTAATAAAGCGCACATCAATTTTTATTGATGTATTACTGCCCACCCGGCAAAATTCCTTTTCCTGCATCACGCGAAGCAATTTTGCCTGCATTGCAGGAGATATATCTCCTATTTCATCAAGAAAAATGGTACCTTTATCAGCCACTTCAAATTTACCTTTTTGTTGAGCAACAGCTCCTGTGAAAGCTCCTTTTTCATGTCCGAAAAATTCAGATTCCAAAAGATTTTCAGGTATGGCAACACAATTGATTTTCACAAAAGGCTTGTTAAAGCGGTTGCTTTGCCTGTAAACAGCATCAGCAACAAGTTCCTTGCCTGTACCGCTTTCACCCATTATAAGGACGGTGGCATCAGATGGAGCAACCTTGAGAATATGGGTAAACAACTGGCGCATTGAACTGCAATGACCGATTATTTCAGGGAAAAGCCTTGTAGCTTCAATTTTTCCAAGAATATCAGTTGCATGACTTAATATCTGGCTGTAATACTGGATCTCATTATCAGGCAGTTTCCGGGTCCTTCCATTTTTTCTTCTATCAATTCCCTGGAATACAGGTAAATTTTCTGTTTTTTTTACAAATTGTTTTATGGGTTTTAAGATAAACCAGAAGAGCAGCAATCCGCACAAAAAAGAGAGTACGCCCAATCCTGTTCCCAATAGTAATTTTGTTATAGCATTGTAAGTGGGTATGTTTAGATTCAAACCAATAATAAAAGCAAAAATGGCTATTCCTGCAAAAATTATTGGAATTAAAAAATACAGGCTTATTGTGTATCTTAAATCTGAGGATGATTTTTTTTTGTTCTGGTTTTTATTGTAAAAAAAATTCAAGGTTGTTCCGATCAGACCATTTTTGTTAAATCCCACATTGGCAGGAATATTGATATAGCAAAAAATCCTACTACTGCAGCAAGACCGACAATGAGTATGGGACCCAATGCGTCTGAAAGATTTTTTGTGGCATATTCAACCTCTATGTCATAATGTTTGGCGATCTCCTGCAACATTGAATCAAGATTACCGGATTCCTCACCAATAGAAATCATATTCACCACCATGGGGGTAAAATATTTTGCCTGTCGCAGGGGCATGGAAATTCCCCGGCCTTCCACCAGAAGTTCCTGGATTTTTTCAAACTCTTTTGTGATCGCATTATTATTTATAGTTTCAGCAAGAATTTTAAATGAGTCAAGTACAGAAACTCCACTGGCCTGAAGAATTGAAAAAATACTGCCAAATCTGGACATTGCCGCTTTTAAAAAGAGCGGTCCTATAAGTGGTGTTTTTATTAGAAAAAGATCTTTCATAAAAAGTCCTTTTTCAGTTTTTATATATCGGAAGAGTAAGAAAATAAAACCCGCTGAAAATAAAAGCATATACTGCCAGTAATTTTGAAGCAAAGAATACATCCCCACGCAGATTTGGGTTGGCAGGGGAAGATCAAGGCCGGCATTTGCAAATATAGCTGCAAATTTTGGGATAACAAAGGTAAGAAGAACAAAAAAGGCAATGATTAAAAAAAATACAACTATGATGGGATAACGGATTGCCGATTTAATATCAGACCGAACCTTTTCCTCATGTTCAAGGATATAAATAAGCCTGTCCAGAACATTGGGAAGTGTTCCTGACAATTCCCCTGCCTTGATCATGCTGAGATAAAGATTGTTGAAAATCTTTCTATGCTTGGAAAAAGCATCATAAAGAGAAGCGCCCTGGCTTATGTTTTCCACCATTTCAACAGTGACACTCCGAAGTTTTTGATTTTCAGTCTGTTTCTCCAGAATCTGAAAAGTTTGAATAATTGAAACTCCGGCCTGAATCAGTGTTTTTAAACTCATGCTATACAGCACCAGGTCTTTGGGTTTAACAGATGTGAAAAAATCTTCAAATTTTTTGGAGCTTTCTTTTTTGCTGGAAGCACCTGCTTTTTTTTTAACGGATTCAGGAATATTACCCTTTAAAGATATAAGTTCCATGGCATGTTTTTTTGTTTCTGCTTCTATTTCACCAGAAATTTCATGGCCATGTTCATTTAACGCTTTAAATTTAAAAATTGCCATATTAGTGTGCCATAATTGCAGAGACCGCTTCTTTGCCAGTGGTATCACCATTAAAAACTTTTTCAGCGGCATCCATTTTAAGGGTTTTCATTCGTCCGGACAAGGTAGTGAATTTAGCGATATCCTGGGCTGATTTCCCTTGAAGAATCATTTCTCTGATATCATCATCCATATAAAGGATTTCATAAATTCCAATTCTGCCCTTATAGCCTGTATCCATGCATTGACTGCAGCCTGTCGCTCTGGCAAAGTTGACAGGCCCCCTGTTTTCAAGCCCCCAGAATTTGAGTTCCTTATTACTGGGTTTGTATAATTTTTTGCAATAGGGGCAAACCCTTCTGACAAGGCGCTGGGCAATCGTTACCAGGAGAACAGAAGCGATCAGAAAACGTTCAACTCCCATGTCCACTAATCTTGTTATGGCTCCTGTGGAGTCATTTGTATGCACTGTGCTGAAAACCATATGCCCGGTCAAAGCTGCCTGGATGGCAACTCTTGAAGTCTCGGAATCCCTGATTTCACCAATCATGACAGCATCAGGGTCCTGTCTTAATATGGAGCGAAGTCCGCTGGCAAAGGTCATGCCGGCCTTATGATTCAATTGTACCTGACGTATATGTTCCATCCTGTATTCAACAGGATCTTCAAGCGTAATAATATTTGTATGGGGGTGGTTAATTTCACTTAACATGGCAAAAAGGGAGGTGCTCTTACCGCTCCCCGTAGGACCGGTACATAAAATCATGCCATAGGGTAAAGCAAGATTTCTTTTTATAGAATGGATGTCATTTTCAGACAATCCAATTTTGTCTAAAGTAGTGATACCTGAACTGGTATCCAGAAGCCGTAATACAAGATTCTGACCATAAACAGTAGGAATAGTGGAAACCCTTATATTAACTTCTTTATGATTCATTATGATCGTTAATCTGCCGTCCTGGGGTATTCTGGAAACAGAAATATCAATATTGGCTAAAATTTTAATTCTTGAAACCAGGGGTAAAAACATTCTTTTAGGCGGAGCAGGAATATGATGAAGCTTTCCATCAACCCTTAATCGTATTTCCATATATTCTTTTTCAGGGCTAATGTGTAAATCAGTTGCTCCCTCACGCACTGCCTGGGCCAGAATAGAATTTACAAGTCTTATAACCGGTGCTTCTTCCGCCATATTCTGAAGGGCTGATTCAATGACTTGATCCGGGTAGGAATCCTTTTCGTCAACAATATCCATTTCTTCAATATCAAGGATCTGCTGCAT
>JACNHV010000325.1 GCA_014383445.1 Candidatus Desulfobacula maris
AAGAGTATTATCAGGCCCAGGGAAGAGAATGGGAAAGATATGCCATGATAAAAGCCCGGCCCATTGCAGGTGATATTGAGGCAGGCTTTATGCTTTTAAAGGTTTTGAATTCTTTTATTTTCCGACGGTATTTTGATTACGGGTCTTTTGATTCATTCCGGGATATGAAACACAGAATTACCCTGCAGGTAAAAAATAAACGATTAAAACACAATATCAAGCTGGGTGCCGGAGGCATAAGGGAAATAGAGTTTTTCGGGCAATTGTTTCAGCTGATCCGGGGTGGTGTGGAGCCTAAATTCCAGGAACCAAGGATTTTAAAGGTCCTGGATCTGTTACAAACCCATAATTGTATCAATGATGTAACCAAAAAAGATCTGAAAGATGCTTATGTATTTTTGCGGATGGTTGAAAACAGGCTTCAGGCCTATTCAGACCTTCAAACCCATGATATTCCGGAAAAACAAGAGCGAAGAAAAATCCTGGCACTTTCCATGGGGATTGAGGCATGGGATGATTTTATCAAAATCTTAAATGATCACATGCAAAAGGTTCACTATCATTTTAATCAATTGCTGGTGTCGGAAAAACAGGAAAACCCAGACAAAGAGATTCAGGATCTCAAAGAGTTATGGATCAACATCAATGATCCACAGTTTGTCACAGATGCCATGGCCATCAGTGGTTTTAAAGATCCTGAGCGGGTATTGGGCATTTTAAGATCCCTTGAAGAACATCCAAATACAAAGAGGCTGACACCCAATGGAAGGAAAAAGCTGGCAAGGCTGATTCCGGTTCTGGTCAAGAAGATCGGTCAGCAATATGACCCTGATGCTGTCTTTGTCAAGTTAATTGATCTGATCATCACCATTGAGAGAAGAACCTGCTATTTGTCTTTACTCCTGGAGAACGAAAGGGCGCTTGAAACATTGATCACCCTTGCCCAGAAAAGTCCCTGGATCATTACATTCCTTTCAAACCATCCTGCTTTGCTGGACGAACTCATGCATCCGGATACCCTGTATTCTCCGCCTGACAAACAGGCCCTGGAAAAAGAGATGGAAATTCGAATGGCCACTATTCCCCCGGGAGATCTGGAGTTTTTGCTTGAAGAATTGTGTATTTTCAGGCAGATTAATTATTTGCGGGTTGCTGCTGCAGATGTGAGCGGAAATTATCCATTAATGAAAGTAAGTGACCACCTGACCTATATTGCCCAGACCGTTCTTTCCCAGGTGCTTCAGATCGCCTGGAATATCGTGACACAAAAATATGGAGTTCCTCAGGGTTTATCAGATGAAACTCTTGAAAATTGCGGGTTTGCCATTATCGCATATGGCAAGGTAGGCGGACTTGAAATGGGGTATAAATCAGATATTGATATTGTTTTTTTACATAAGGCAGATTCAGGGGTTACAATAGGAAAAGAAAAGAGCATTGATACCAGCCGGTTTTATTCAAATCTGGGTCAGAGAATTATCAATGCCTTAACCATGCATACGCCGGCAGGCAAATTGTATGGTGCAGATATGAGGTTGAGACCGGGTGGGGACTCCGGGATGATTGTTTCCCATATTGATGCCTTTGAAGAGTATATGAAAAAGGATGCCTGGACATGGGAGCATCAGGCATTGATCCGGGCCAGACCTGTTGCCGGAGATAAAGCCCTTTGTTCAAGATTCGAGAAGATCCGGGAGAACGTTCTGGCTGAAAAAAGAGATGCCGAGACCTTAAAGAAGGAGGTCCGTGAAATGCGGGAACGGATGCGGGCTGAGCGCTTAAAGGCTCAAAAAGATTTTTTTGATTTAAAGCAGTCAAGGGGCAGTATCGTGGATATTGAGTTTCTTGTTCAATATTTAATTTTAAAAAATGCCCATGCCTGTCCTGATATAATAATTTGGACAGATAATATGAGGCTTCTGGAAAGCCTTGATGCTGAAGGAATTATTACAGGATGTGAAAGTGAACGACTCCAAAACGCTTACCTTGCCATGCGAAAGGCCATGCACAGGCTTGATCTTCAGGAAAAGAGCCTTGAAATTCCCCATGCCCATTTTTTAGAAATTAGAAACCATGTTATTGATATATATGATAAATATTTAGCTAAGTAATAAAAACAAGGCTGAGCCAGGGGCAATACGTAATGATCAGGACAGCAAGAAGCAATACCAGCATAAACGGAATGGTGGCCTTATAAATTTCAATAATGGGTTTATTAAACCTGTATCCCGCGATAAACAAATTCATCCCCACAGGCGGAGTAAAATATCCTATCTGCATATTGGCAAGGAAAATAATGCCCAGATGAACGGGATCAACTCCATATTTCAATGCAATCGGCAGCATTAGAGGGACCATGATAATAATGGCTGAGAAAATATCCAGCATAGCCCCGAGAATCAAAAGAAATATATTTAAAAGAATTAAAAAGACAAGTTTGCTGCTCACAAAGGTTTGACAGATCTCAAACAATTTCATGGGCACTTCAGCATCAATGAGAAAATTTGTAAAGCCAAGGGAAACCCCCAGTATTAAAAGAATTCCTCCCACCATAACCATTGACTCCCTGATGATGGCAGCCAGTTGGGAAAGCCGGATTTCCTTGTAAATAAAAACTTCCACGATTAAGACATACATGGCCGTAACTGCAGCAGCCTCGGAAACAGCAAAAAATCCAGAGTAAATGCCTATAAATAAAAAGAAGGGCAAAGGGATTTCCCAGATAGATTCCCTGACAGTGGAAAAGGCTTTTTGTAAAGAAAAAGACATAAGAGGTATCCGGTTTTTTCGATTGGCCCAGATACTCCATAAGGAGAGCAGGAGGATCATTAAAAGGGCCGGCAGGATACCTGCAATAAATAATTTTTCAATGGAGATTTCTTTTCCTGCACCCATCTGCTGGGCAATGACCCCATAGAGAATCAGGGGAAGGGATGGTGGAAGCAAAAGTCCCAGGCTCCCGGAAGTCGTTACAAGCCCAAGGCTGAATTTATCTTTATATCCCGCCTGTTTCAAAGCTGGATACAGCAATGCTCCCATCGCGACTATGGTGACCCCTGAGGCTCCTGTAAAAGCTGTAAAAAGAGCACAGACAATAAATGCAACTATGGCAAGCCCTCCTGGCATCCATCCGAAAAAGGCCTGGGTCAGCCTGACAAGGCGTTTTGAAGTATTGCTCTCTGATAGAATATATCCAGTAAACGTAAACAAGGGCAAAGCCAGGAGAATGGGTGTATCGGCTATGCGATACAACTCTATGGCCATGACGGATAGATCAATACCGCCACAATAAAAACCCATCATGGCTGCGGCAATGATAATGCTGAAAAGCGGTGCGCCAAGAAGTGCAAAAAGGATCAATATGGCGATGAGTAAATATATCATTGCGGGATGCGCTTAAACAATTTGAAAAGACAGGTAAAGGAAAATAAAAGATACCTGAAACTGATAATGACAAATGATATCGGGAGAATGCTTTCACAGATCCAGGCCGGGATATTTGCAAAGGCTAAAGCCCCGTTATTTCTTTCCATCATAACAAACACAAGGCTGTGGTATGCCATAATAACACAAACCAGCGTAGTGAAAATAGATATAATAAGGTTCGTCAGTTTTTTTATCTGAACAGGGAGAAAGCGGGATATAACATCAATACTGATGTGATGGTTGTTTCTGCTGGCAACCATTGCACCGATAAGACCGATCCACAGGACCATGGTCCTGACCAGGGGATCACCCCATAGAATTCCGGAATCAAACAGATTTCTTAAGAAGATCTGCAACACTGCAACAAAGATCATTAAAAGCAAAAGCCCGACGAGAATACCATCCTCAATTTTTTGAAGAAGCATAACAATATTTTGAGGGAAGCCTGCTTTTTTACTGGTCATTTTTTATTGGTGCGTTTGAATGAAAATCAGCAAGATGCGTATCCAGTTGATCTGCCATATCCTTTGGAAGAATACCGGATTCAACCATTTTTTCTGATGCAATGCCAGCTATCTCCTGCCATTCACCCATCGCATCCCTGGAAGGTGTGATAAATGTTATCCCCCTGTTCTTTAACGCCTGGATTGCATTGATATCATCTTCCCTGTTCTGAACATCAATTTCGTTTAATGCTTTGGTCATGATCTGGGTAACAATTTTGCGATCCTGTTCAGCAATTTTTAAAAACGCTTCTTTATCAACGGCAAGCACGGCATGAAGATAAATCAGGGGTATGTCTGTTATATATTTAATCTGGGTATGCCATTGCAGGATAACAGCCCCGACAGGAGATGTCGCTACTGTGTTAATAAGACCGGTCTGAAGGCCGGTTCGTACATCTGCAATGGATAAAGGAATGGGTGTGACTCCAAAGGATTTAATGGAATCCTGGCTGATTTTATCGTTATCCGGAATCCATACTTTCTGATTTCTTAGATCCAGTACCGTTTCAATCGGGTTTTGTGACATAATGTATGCAAACCCACCGCCGATGAGCCCAAAAGTCACAAACCCTGCATTATCAAGTCCGTCAATGACAGATTGGTCCATATATTTTCTGACATAGTCTACTTCTTTCAGGTTTTTAAATTTTAAAGGCTGTGCATAGATCTGATTTGCCGGGAAAAACTGGGAAAGGCTTCCAGCCACTACGGCTCCTCCTTGTAACTGACCAATTCGGATTTTTTGTAAAACAGTTTTATCATTGCCCATGACACCGCCGGGATAGAATTTGAATGTCACACGGTTATCGGTTTTTTGGGCCACCATGTCTGCACCCTTATTCATTTTTTCCATCCACATGGAGCCTTCTGGTGAAAGGGTGGCAATTTTCAGTCTGACGGCAAAGGCATTATCTGTTGTGAACACAACAAACAAAATCAATATCAAAGGTTTAAGGATTTGGAAAATCATGGATATCTCCGACTTAATAATTTTTAAAAATAATCATCCGCACTATTTATCAATTCCATGGCCTGTATCTGGGCCCAGGTATTTACAAGGGTATATCCTGGTACATGGGGATCGGCAGCAATCACCTCTTTTAGGAATTGGTCATGAAGTTTTCTGTCAAATATCATCCTTGCATATAATTTTGCAAAAACAACCTTTGCCATCAGGTTTTTCCCCTTAGATAAGTTGACAGCCTTATCAAAATATTGTTTTCCTAATTCTGGTTTGCCGCCAAGACCAGGCGGCAGCAAGGTTGCCAATGTTCCCAGATAAAGATATGCAGCGCCATCTTTATACGCATTATCAAGTTCTATCACTTTTTGCATGATCAACTCAATATGTGCCATGTCTGCGATGGCATTAAAATCATTTTTATTGGCCATGATCCAGCCTGACCATGCATTGCCCATGGCAAAAAGAGCGGGAACATTTTCTTTTTGCATCTTTGAAATGATTTTTTCAAACTCTTCAAAGGTTTTTGATTTAAGCCCGCATGCATCTTTTTTTTCAAGACAGATTGCCTGGTTAGCATAATTTAAGGCTTTTTGCGCCATTTTTTTTGATCTGTCCATGTCTTTTACAAACAGATCGGCATAAGCTGTGTACAAAATGGCAGCCGTGGACAGCAGGGTTTTATTTTTCGGGTCTTTGCTGATCAGACTGTCGATCATCAGCAAATATGCCGGGGCTCCTGCTTTAACCATGGGTAAATCATCATTGTTTAAAATTGTATTGGAAAGATTTTCCATCATATCTGATGTGGCAGATGTCATTATGATTGAACAGCCTGATGATAAAAAAAGATTTATTATGCAAAAAATAAAGATAGCAATCTCTGAAAGGGATTGTCTTAAATTATGGTTCGCTATCCGGTGAAGAATCATCTATAAATCAAGCCCTTTATCTATTTGGGACGTTTGATAGCCAGTAATTTATCATTTGTTTTTGAAAATTAACGTGTTTGGAAAAAAAAAGCAACCAGGGATTCACAGCAAAGTATTTGTCAGATGTTAAAATTAAGAAAATACTAAAACAATGCTTATTTTTTTCTATTTATTTTTAGAAAAACCTGAGCCAAAGTGTTTCGTCTGAATAGCTGACATCTAACCAGATGCAAATATCTAAAATTTTCTAATTTTGATCTGTCAGATTTTTAAAAAGGTTATCAAGATTTGAACTGGTATTATTGATACTCTGAACGTCTTATGGTCATTGCGATTAGGATAATGATAATTGACTTCAGGCCGGGTCTATTTTCAACAAAATATATTTGAATTTATAAATTTCATGAAATTAAAAAGGTTAAGAAAGTGATTTGACCATAAGTTAACTGTTTTTTGATTTTTCAAGCTGAGTCATTGAGTGGATAAAATATTTTTAGCTATTGTTCTTTTTCTACAATATGACCGATATCAAAAACCTCACTACAAGAGGGACAAATAAAAAGCCATTTTGTTACAGTTACCTCTTTTTTAAGCATAGTATGAAAGCCATCTTTATACCCGCAAGATGGACAAATTTTAAACTCATTTTCTACATTAATAACAGTTATTTTATAATTCATAAAATCCTCCTTGTTTTTAAACAATTTGAAACAGTTTCAGCCCTTCATAAAAAAGTAATATTGATAGAACACAAAGCATAAATCCTAAAAAGCGCATTGTATAAATATAACCCTTACCAGTTAAGTAAGATTTTGATTTGCCTGTTAAAATAGCCAGCAGCACTTTTGATCCTACAATAAAAAAATAGAAGCTGA
This sequence comes from Candidatus Desulfobacula maris, assembly GCA_014383445.1. Taxonomy (GTDB): domain Bacteria; phylum Desulfobacterota; class Desulfobacteria; order Desulfobacterales; family Desulfobacteraceae; genus Desulfobacula; species Desulfobacula maris. Next base: position 6,701 of record JACNHV010000325.1, read on the forward strand.
TGAGAAATAAAGAGAAGGCTGTAATACTATGATTGAAAGCCTTAGTTATAGTTGGTGCCCCAACACTGAACCAGAACAGATAGGGGTGAGGGCTTAGGGCATTCACCAGAATACCTTTAATAAAAGAATTGGGATTTTTCTGTTCAAGGTCCAGTTCAACTCGGTTAAAGATTAGGCCCTTGTATCCAATACTTAAAATGACACATCCCCCCAGAATAGAGATTCCCCCTAAAATATTATGAAACCCAGATAGTTTTGAAATTATAAAAACAGTTATCAAAATAACCGGTAAATCGGTTATCATAGGAACAACAGCAACTTTTATACCCGCCTTAATATCATGTGCAAGGGTTTCTGAGATGACAAGCGTTAGAAGAGGTCCTGGCGTAATTCCTGCAGATAATCCTAATATGGCGCCAATAGTTAAATAATGTAACATCGGGTACTCTTTCTAAATTTCAGATTAAAAAATTATTTTAAGCCAGACTATAAGTACCAAAACGATAGTGGTCAATATTTTGAATGATTTGGTTAAATTATATAACTCAAGACTACTTACAACAAATCATGATCAAATTTTTCAATGAAAACGGTTTTGATTTGTATCGGTATCTTTAAGACTTTTCACGGTTGACTATTAGTGTGCTTTTCTGTTGCGAGTTTTCCCCAGTCCCATATTTTTAAAACAAAGGATTAAAATGTATGACAACCGTTTTCAGCACGAAAAAACTCAATATATAATGCACAAAATATATTGAGTTCTAATGTTTTGTGTGTTTGAAAGCGTTGATTTTGGTTTCAAGTTTTACCTATGCTTTTTGAACTTTTAAAGGAATGTCGGTTAATATTATCAGATCATTATTCAGAAAAGACCCTCATTTCAATGGCTTAGACAAGTTTTTAAAAATTGATTCCACCTGTTTAACAAATTTGTTAAACAGCACCCCTGCTTCCTTGGAAACCAGGGAACCCCGATCTTTGCAAACCCTTATGGAATGTAGCTTTGACAGCAATTTGTGCACCCTTTCAAGGGGTGTTTTGCCTACCGTCAAATACCAGGGGTCTTTACCTGGATCATTGTCATATCCGTGTAATC